>JBKCFW010000172.1:0-19931 GCA_046303675.1 bacterium | reverse complement strand
AGGTCAGCCAATTGCTGAGTAGACAGATAACCAGGTATAACAGTAATTGAATTTTTGTAAAGCATCAATGTTTCCTTGCTGATCGAATAATTATCCTGACTACCAGCCAAAATAAAATGGCTTGCAGGAAATCGTGCCAATACGAGTGGTATCGATTTCAAGAGAATATCAATTCCCTTGTAGGGTGACATGCGACCAAAGAATAAAATATAATTAGTAGGCACATGCCTTGGTGTGGCAAATTGTTGCAGAAATGAGAATGGTTGAAACCTTAGCAATGAGCAACTTGTATGAATTGCTCGATAATTCAACCTGAATTGCTGCAAAGCAAATTTTGAATAGAAAAATAAATTGCTTGCTGTCCGATAAAATAGAAAATTAGTAAGTCTTTTTTTCCATGAATCTTCACCAGAATGAGGAACGGGGTCGTGAATGGTTATATGTATCTTGAATTTTCTGGATAAGCTGATCAAACCAATGCTTCTAACTGAAACAGTGTCAAAATGTATAATATCAGGAGACAGCCTATTTATAAATTTTATCACTTTTTGGCAAACGAAATAACTGATTGGAGAGAAGGCTTTTTTTGTTTTATGAACAACAAAATGAACAGTCGATATTCCCTCTAAATATGGCAAAAAGCGACGATAAGTATCTTCACCAGTCACAGCCCTGAAACTTTCAATTACATCAAGGGCATTCAATGAATCAATATCAATAACTGTGCTTTTTTTTGATTCTGGCGCAAGCTCAATCAATAGGTGTAAACTGGCTATTTTTTTTAAAGACTGAAGGGTCTCCAGCGCAGCATCTAGAAAATATGTTTGTGTATAGTATACGACAACCATGAGAAAATTGGGGATAGAATAGATCAATTTATATTCAAAACTCACACAGAGAAGGAAACACGAATCTTATATATATTCTTTTTGTCCAAAAAATATAAACCATACCCAATTAGGATAAAGACAATAGACCAAAAAATTGGGAATAGAATATTTGCTTCGACCCATATAGAAAATAAATAGTAAATAAATAAGCAAAGAATTGATCCGAGATAAAAAGAGAGACAATGAGATAGACTCAGGATTCCTTTTCTAACTAAAATATAATCCTGTAATAGGTGAAAAATAAAAAATGAGGAGAAAATAGAATAGCATATGACAGATAATGAACTAAAATAATAGATGCCTATTAATGAAAAAATAATATGGAGAACCAAACTGACTAAATTCAACCACATATCAATTTTCTCTAATTTAAGAGATACCAGTAGATTGGCCTGAAGCAACGCTGTTGGAAATACAAGAATTGCTAGGAACATTTCATTACAATACATTGATGTATCGACGTATGCTGTGCCAAATAAAAACGGCAGAATATAGTTTGAATAAGAAATAATAAAAGTATATGCCATGAGTCCATACAATGCATACAGATAAAAAAATTGTTTAAATATAATGTTTGCACTTCCTGCCCCATTTTTTGACGCTTTCACCAATATTGGAAACAAGGAGGTTGATACAATAAAGGGTAAAATTTCAGCGATTGAAAAAAGTTTAAAAGAAACTTCATAATCAGCAACATCGTCCATCGCTAAAAACTTTGAAACAAAAACATTACCGATTCGCCAATAAATAACTGAAAGGCTGCCGATAATAACAAAAGGCAAATTCTGACGAATGACTCTAACAGCAGAAGGCCAATTGGCTTTAGCCCTCAATATTGACTTTAACGAAAGAGATCCGGAAGTGCCATAGTGTAAAAACAAGTTCAATGTCACTAATCTTAAGAAGATCAGTACAATCAACAAATACAAGATTGGTATAACTGTGAACAAAAGCAAACAACCAGTGAAAAACTTGAGTGTAGCCTCAAGCGTAAGTATCAGGAAAGTTTTTCTTTGATTTTCTTCAGCAATATTAATATGCTTAATCACATAAATGATATTGTCAAAAACAATGTTGATCCCCAAAAGCAATGACAAATCTCTAATCAGTTGGTCGCTATAGAGTGTAAAAGCTACCCCGATATGTAACAAATAAAATAAAATGCCTAACAATAGCTGTAACTTAAAATATTGATGAGTGAATTGTTTTTTGTCCAAAACAGATATTACTTCCCTAATAAACCATTGACCAAGTCCAAGACTTGATAACGCCACCAGCATCCCGTATAATGAATTGGCAATGATATAATTTGCAAAATCCATTTTAGAATACACCCTAGCCAGTATAATAAAGAAGCCACTAAAGAGGATATTCTGAATAATATTTGAAAAAATACCCCAGAAGCTATTCACAAAAAAAGATGATCTTGTTATAACAGCCACTTGTTGTCTAAAGGACTTCATTCGTTGTTAATTTATAATCAGCGATCATTAAACTCAATAGGGTTGCAACAAGAATTAAGATCCTGATGTCGCCTAAAGAGTATACAGTATAAAAGCCGACAAGCCATGTCGTAAGAGAGGCAGCCAATAAAAGATGAAAGCTTCGGTGCGTTTTGAAATAAAGAATAACCCCTTTGTACAAAGGAGTAAAAATCATCAGTAAGATGACAATGAAACCCAATACTCCGAATTCCGTTAATAATTTCAGATACCCACTCTCAGGATGGTCAAAGAAAGTGATGACATTGTCATTTATCCAATACTGGTCTGGATTGTGAACTGATACATAATTGGCGTAATTCCCAATTCCAATACCCCAAAACGGGTTGTCATAAAAGATTTTGAAGGCATCTTCCCAGATAGCGTATCGAAAATTATAAGAATCAACAATATCAGTACCGCGTTGAAAAATTGCAAATGAAGTAGAATAATTATAAGCAACAATACCAAGTACAATAATTGATAACAGTACTGCCAAGCGAAATTTAGCTTCTCCAAAAAAACTTAGAAATAAAATTCCCAAAAGCCATCCAGCCAGCGCCCCACGACCACCGGTAAGAAAAATTGAGACTAGTGAAAGAAACAATAAAACATAATTGATCATATCCCATTTTTTTTCTGTGCTTGACTTGATAAGAAATAAGAAGCTGCACGCAGAAAGAAATTGACCAAATTTCTGTGGATCCTGAAAGAAGCTCGTATACCGTATATGCATTCCGGAAAGAACGTTAATGTTTGGAGACTTAGCGATAGTGAATGAGGGGCCAAACATTAGTTGTCCGCACATAAACAACAACGAAACAAACAAAGTGATCTTTAAACAATTAACGGCCTCATGAACAAATTTTCTGTCAACTAGACATTCATCGATCAATACCCTTGAAAAAATAAAGATTGAAGTATATTCCATCAGATAAGTCACAGACGTCAATGTCAAACTTTCTGCAAGAATAAGTCCAGCTGCTACCACAACGGACAATACAATAAAGAACAGACGATAAATACTTTTTTTATCGTTCGCAGATAATCGTGCACGTTTGTAGAACACCAAAAGAAAAATTATGGTCGTAAAAGAAAATATATTGGTGCTTAACACACTGGGCATAAGATCAATGGCCATAAGTGGATATACCAATAAAATATATTTAATATATAGTTTATTCAAATTACCTGGCACCAATATCATAAGTATGAAAAAGGTGGCGAGCGCAGCAAGTGCAATTAAGATGTAAAACAAAGAGCCCACACTTTATTATTTTAATCGTTTGTTCATAAACCAGACACCCGTCATTCTGCATATATTCTCTAGAAATGAAGCAGATTCGAAAATTTCAAATCTTGGAACTTCGTACATATCGCATAATCCATCTTTTGTGAGATAACCGGGGGAACCGGTAAAAGCGATCTGGAATTCAGCTTTTTTGATAAGGTCTATTTCCCTTTGTGAATAATCGCCATTAGGATAAGAAAAACTGTATACTTCCCTGGACAACCATTGCTCAAGTTTCTTTTTTGACTCAAAGATTTCAAATTCGGCAGCTCCATCCGTACATGTTGGTAAAATCGGATGTGTCACCGTATGGCTTCCAATGGTGATGTATTTTGAAGATGCAATGGAAATTAATTCGTCCTTAGTAATTGCTTCGCGTTCAAGGAATATCGAAGAGCGTATGGCAGAGAGCATTTTAACACGATAATCATTGTGCTGCTTCTTGAGCGCTTCAACAGCCCAATGTGATATACCAAGCTTTTTAGCTTTCGAAACATATGACCACCAATATCCACCCCCATGCTCAACTGGCTCTGTAGAAACAAACAATGCAATCGGAATTTGTAAATCATTAACCACGTCTACAACGTTTTCCAGATTGCCTTTCCATCCGTCATCAATACTCAATAATACAGCTCCTTCCGGTAAACTTATTTCACCCAATGCGTACTGCCTTAATTCTTTAATTGAAATAAAGTGAAAACCTTTGCGCTTAAGCCACTTGATACAAGCCACAAAAAGTGTCCTTGGGGGATCATGAAAAAATATTGAAAGAATCAATCCCTCCTTCAAAATGCGCTTTCTAGCGCGACTCACAAAGCCGAATTTCAAGAGAGAAAAAGCCAGAAAATATGCAAACAGGTGTCTGAAACTCTTCAGCATAATGTTACTTATGAGCAGTGATAGAAGAATGAGCAAATGCGCCGGAGAGAAACTAGGAAATCATGTTTTTGACACGATAAGGATAATCAACTACTTCAATATTCGAGAGATTGATTTCTGCAACCGCAGCATACCCTAGTGTGGGAAGATGAAGTCTTACTTTATTATTCTGTATCTCTGTTATCTGACCGAAATTATTAACCAACGGGCCGTTCGTGATCCTAACATGGTCATTTACATTGACTGTAATTTTTTCCAACTTCACATTTGAATACTCGCCCATAAACTGTCTTATCAATTCTATTTCTTCGTCTCTCACTACAGCAGGGTTGCCCAACCAATAGACAAAATTTACAATGTCGTTCGTAGTTTGCTTTATTTTACTCAGATCAGCAACCATTGATCTGACGAACACATAAGAACTGAATAGTGGCTCATGCACCACTTTTTTTCTGTCTGACCACTGTCTGATCACTCTATTCAAGGGACAATAATTTTCAATGTCCCTCTTTGACAACAAAGACGAAACTTTTTTTTCACAACGCGACTTAGTATACAAGACATACCATTTCATATCCATATCAAATCATTTTTGTAGATGTGATCTACTCTTTTGTAATGCTTCAAAGAAACATATGGCTCCGCCATGCTCACCTACATAGGTAAGTAATCAAATAAAGATCTTACAATATCAATTTGCTAAAACCGGGCGCTTAGAAGCACTCTTTTGATTATAGGCATCGCCATATACATAGCCATAACTATAACCAAATCCATAGGCTGTATTTAGATACCCCCTGGTTTTTATACCGTTGAACACAATAACAGGATCTTTTAAAGGAGTTGTTCTGCTGTTAATATCAAATCTCTTTAGTAGAGATTTTGGTGAATATCCATGCCGCACAACATACACTGTGCTCGCACATAATTGTGACAAGAGATACGCATCTGCTACTAGTACTGCAGGCGCAGTATCGATGATAACCAGATCGAATTGATTTTCGAGTTTATGTATAAGTTGTTTGATACGGCCATTGGCAAGTAGCTCTGATGGGTCGCTCGTTGCTGTACCCGCATTAAGGAAAAACAAATTGTCATAGCCGGGCAAGGACTTGATCGTATCAGAGAGATCAGCATCACCAATCAGATAATCGGTAACACCCTTTTCCTGCGACAAGGAAAAAATATCCCCGAGTGAAGAATTATGAAGGTCAAGGTCGACCAATATCACTCTTTTGCCTGTCAAAGAAAAACTTATCGCAAGATTTGCTGCTACATAGCTTTTGCCCTCTCCGGAAATACTTGATGTCACAAGCACCGACTGTTTCTCCTGACCAATGCCCTGATGATTCAAGGCATATCTGATCTTTCTGAATTCTTCAGCAGAATAACTTCTCTTGCCGGACTCAACAACAATAGATTTACCAGTTCTGTTTTGCATCAACTCTCCAATAATAGGCAGATTTGTCAAGGCTTCAATATCCTGACGAAATAAAACAGATGTGTGCAGCGCTTCCCTTGTACCAACTAAACCAATAGGAAAAGCAAAAATTGCAAACAAAAGAGAAGCGTAGACCAATATGCGGTTAGGACTGACGGGTATATCAGAAGCCTGTGCATAATTGACCATTCTGCTGTCTGTAATTTTAGAGGCATAAGACAACTCACTTTCCTCACGCTTTTGTAGCAAAAAAGAATAGATATCGCTTTTTATTGATTTGTCCCTGCTGATATCCAGCAACTCACGTTCCTTTGTCGGAATTCCATGCAATAAACTTTTGTATTCATTATTGGCCTTGCTCAGAGAGTTTTTGCTTGATTCGATACCACGTCTATAACTTTCTATATTCTCTATGATCCGTTTTTTTGTTGCGGAAATCTGATCATTTACTGAAACCAGAATTGGATTGTTTTCGGCAACAGTCTTTTTTAATTTTTCTCTTTCAAGTTGTGTATTGTGCAGGCTAGATACCAACTGTGATAATGTTGGATCAGAGACCCCCAAAGAAGCAGGAAGAATGCCGGTGTTGTTGTCATCCTGGCTTATCTGAAATTCGAGCAGGTCAATCACGGATAACTGCATATCAAGATCACTGAGACGCTGATCATTTGCCCCAACATTCTGTAAAAAGATCTGCCCTTGGGCACCAATATCAACAGCTCCACTACTTCCTTTGTATTGCTGAATACGAGACTCGATCTGGTCAAGATCAGCACCAACAATATTCAATCTGGATTCAATAAACGCGAGGGTGCTTTTGGCAAGCGTATTTTTCTCCTGGATCAATACGTTATTATATTCAATTATGATCTCATTAAGTATATCTTCAGACAACTTTGGAAGCTTATCACGATACTTAAGATCAATAACACTTGATAACTTATTGGTCGCAGTAACCTTAAGATGATCAAGAACATTTTCCGTTGCAGTTTTTTTATCTAGCAGCAAAAAATAATAAGGCTTATCAGGTTCAGGATCCAGATAGGATGAAGTTGCTGTAAATCTTAATTTCCCATACTTTGTATCCACCCATTCCCCCAAAGGAAAACGTAGATCATTATTGATTCGCACCACATGAGATGGCACATCGATAGAAAAAAAGAACTTTTCTTCATTTAAAGGAATGGAATCTATCTGCTGCGCTTCAATAACCAATGGTGAATTATTATATGCTGGTATATCTCTTACTTTACCCTGTTTGTATACCGGTGCATATAAATGTAGTTTAGCAACTACCGTATCGATCACTGTTCGGGATTTGATTACTTCTATTTCATTCTCGATGATCTTTTTTGCATTGATCATATTCAAAGACTCCATCAGCTTTGAATCTTCATTTCCCTTTTTTTCATCTTTGATGATCAATGATGCCGTTGCCTGATACATTGGCGTACTGTATCTCAAGTAGAGCAGGGCAGCAGTAACAGATAAAATTGCGAACAAGACAAACAAAGGCCAATAGGGAATGTATTTAGCCCACATTCGTACAAAAAGACTTTCTTCCCTGCTTGTATTGACTGTTGGTGTGTCCATCATAATATATTATTGAATAACTCTATCAACAACGAGAATGATCATTGACAAGCCCGATAAAATTGCAGGCAGATAAGGAGTCATCCGCCCTACGCTTGCAACCTTATTTTTATTTGCTTCCACATAAACCAGGTCGTTTGGCTGTAAGTAATAATAAGATGAAGTCAAAAAGGATGGCGAGTTAAGATCAATATGCTTCACTCGCTTCTTACCACCCTCCTCTCTTATCAACAATACATTATCCTTTCTTCCATAAATGGTTATGTCCCCGGCAAGTCCAAGTGCCTTCAATAAAGAAATTCTTTCATTGGGCACAGTGATGACGGCCGGATTTCCCACTTCACCGATCACGGTTACTTCAAAATTTAAGTGCCTGATATTTACGATCGGATCTACCAGGAGCTTTTTATCAAGAATCAGTTTTGTGATATTTTCTTTTAACTGAGTTTTTGTCAATCCGGCTGCTTTAATGTTTCCAATGATAGGCAGCTGAATTTGTCCATCAAGTCCAACAAGATACCCTGATGACTGTGTCTGAGCACCTGAAGCTGATGAAGCACTTATTGCAAAATTGTTTGTGGAATTGAATATAGCAGATGCTTCGTTATTTAAACTACTTATTGAAATGCTAAGTATATCATTTTTACGAATGGGCGTTTCAATATCTGAACCCGATTGTACATAAATGGTGTCTGTTGCGTTGTTAAAGTAGGTCGACTCTCTGGTACTGACGCATGAACTGTTGAAAACCAATAACTGTGCTAATAATAAGAGTGAAATACTGAATCTGATCATGTTGGTATGGTTAGGTACTTAAAGCCCAGCTGATATAACTCATTAGAGAACATCATCTTTAACTGATGACCAAAAATATTCATGACGCATAAGCTCATCAATGACATACATTCAATAGTACTATGACTCTGATCATCATGATCGTGAGTGAATTAAGTGTACCCAAATAAAAAATGATTACGCAATAGATAATTAAAATGTAGTCTCATAAAGTAGATATGTCAGGTAAATGACCTACCCGTTATTTTGTCCCTGTTACCTGTAAATTTTAGAATGTTCGCAAACAAAAAGAGTATCAAGAGAGATTTAACAGGAGGATAAGGATGAAATGAGGAGATTCTGACCTTGGTATTATCCCCTCTTGAAAAACGTCGTATTACTAATACAAGGATTGTAAAGGCTTTCCTTATCTTTGTCCACATGAAATTCTACAACCTATTCATAAAATACCGATTGCAAATTGGCCTGGTGGCATTGGCAGGAGGTTTGGCTGTTAACTTCGCATACGGTTTCTGGCAGTCGCTGATATTGTATATCATCGCTGTCCTTTGCATATTCACTCATTTCTTCATAGGACCACTCCGGCTAATTCAGGAATATCTTGAAGAAGGCGATTTTGAGGGCGCAGAAAAGATCCTGAATGGAATTAAATATCCAGGACTTCTCTACAAGCCCATCCGGTCGGTGTATTTCACACTGAAAGGCAACATTGCAATGACCAAACAGGATTTTGTATCTGCAGAAAAGCACATGAAAAAAAGTCTTGACCTTGGTCTTCCAATGAAAGAAGCTGAAGGAGCCAACAAACTGCAACTCGGGATGATGGCCATGCAGCGCGGAAGCATGAAAGAAGGTGAGGGTTTAATCAGACAAGCACTCAAGGCTGGGATACCCGACAAGGAGAGTGCAGCATTGGCCAACCTTCAGATGTGTCAGATCATGATCCAAAAACGTGAATTCAGGGCTGCAAAAGATTTCTTCAAAAAAGCCAAAGCACAAAAGCCTACTTCAGATCAGGTATTAGACCAGATCAAGCAAATTGAAAAGTATATTTCTAGAATGCCTGGCTAATAGATCAGGAACCGAAGAGTTCTATTACCTTTTTGCGTCGGAATTCGAATATTCCTTCAAGCTGCTTGCGTATAAAGAGTAGATTGGCAACATCTCCCAGAAATCCCAGCGGAGCTTTGTAATGAATCAAGTCAGTCATCTCCACACCATGATCCACCTCTTTGAAATGATGTTGGTGATGCCACATGGTGTAAGGACCAAAACGCTGTTCATCAACAAAAAACTTTTTGGGTGTCACATGCGTGATCTCTGTCATCCAAAACATAGGTATACCTAAAATGGGCTTGACATTATACGTCATGACCTGGCCAGGATACATTTCTTCGCCGTACAACTCATTGGTAAACTTTAGATTTAAATACCCAGGTGTCATGACCGCCAGGTTCTTAGGATGTGAAAAGAAATCCCACGCTTCATCTAAAGAAACAGGAATGAATTGAGTACGCTGAAATTTATGGACAGACATATCAGAGAATTAATGGATACAGTATATATAATGCCCTGACACAAAAATTGTTGTAAATTGAATAATTATATTTTCAGATCGTACTTCTCAAGTATTCATTAACAAATATCAGCATCCCAACATGACAGAAAAGGACAAACTCCTTGCACAATTCAATCTGGAATACAACGATCTCAACCCAAACCAGAAAGACGCTGTTGACACGATCGAAGGACCAGTAATGGTCATTGCAGGGCCCGGTACAGGCAAAACACAAATACTCGCAATACGTATCGGGAAAATATTGATGGAGACCGATACACAGCCGGAAAATATTTTGTGTATGACCTACACAGACTCCGGAGCAATTGCTATGCGCAAACGTCTGGTTAAAATGATAGGTCCGGATGCCTATCGAGTGAATATCCATACCTATCATTCTTTTTGCAATCAAGTCATCCAAGACAACCTTGCCTATTTTGAAAAAAATACACTCGACCCGATCTCTGAACTTGAATCCATCGCACTCATCAGAGAATTGATCGACAGGTTTCCGAAAAACCATCCGCTCAAGCGATATCGCAGTGACGTCTATTTTGAAACAAAAAATCTTCGGCAACTATTTAGCACGATAAAGAGAGAAGGGTGGAATCCTGATGATATTTTAACTGCGATAAAAGACTACCTCAACGATTTGCCAAATCGGGAAGACTTTATCTATAAAAAGAAGTACAAACAATTTAATGCAGGAGATCTCAAAGCAGAAAAATTCAACGAGGAAAAAGAAAAGATGGAGAAGCTGACAGCAGCAGTACTCGAATTTGACAAGTATCAGCAACTGATGAAAGACAGGAGAAGATATGACTTTGACGACATGATTAACTGGGTCATTAATGCGTTCAAGGATAGCCCCGCCATACTTGCAAGATATCAGGAGCAATATCAATATGTTCTCGTTGACGAATATCAGGATACAAGCGGGACACAAAACATGCTTGTTGAAATGCTCATCAATTACTGGGATCAGCCAAATGTATTTGTGGTAGGCGATGATGATCAATCCATCTTCAGATTTCAGGGAGCCAATGTTGAAAACATGCTTTTGTTTCAAAAAAAGTTTTCAGACATTAAAACGATCATGCTAACTGAAAACTATCGTTCAATACAGTCCATATTGGATATCTCGAAAAATCTGATCGATCGAAACAATGAAAGGTTGATCAACCATATAAACGGACTCAATAAGACCCTGACTTCCCAAAACAAAGACCTGAAAAACATTCAGATCTCACCAGTCATCAATGCCTGGAGAACACCTAGAGAAGAAATGATAGGTATCGTGCATGAAATTGAAGAGGTCTTGAAAACGGGAGTTGAGCCCAGAAGAATAGCGATCATCTATAAAGAAAATAAATATGGTGAGGAGATCGCTGAATTTTTGAAATGCAGAAATATCAACTACTATACCAAAAGAAATCTTAATCTGCTTAATACGGCATTGGTCAAAAAAATATTGAGCTTCCTCGAATACCTGGATGCCGAGATGGATACACCATTCAGTGGAGATGAGATTCTTTTTGAGATCCTGCATTATGACTGGCTCAATATTCGTCCGCTTGAGATCGCAAACTTGTGTATTGAAAACAACGAAAAGAGATATAAAAAAGAGCCGTCGGGTTTCAGAAGACTCATCGACAACAAGATCAAATCACCTGCGGCAAATCTATTCGAAAACAATATTTCAAAAGAACTGGCTGCCGCTGGTGAACTTATTGAAGATCTCATAAGTGCTGTTCAAAACATCACACTTCAGCAATTGCTTGAAAAAATCATTCACAATACCGGAATGCTGAGCGTTGTCATGAAGTCGGACGACAACCACTGGCAGCTTCAGGTACTCACCGCTTTTTTTGATTTTGTAAAAGAAGAGAATAAGAAAGATCCTTCTCTTACACTGAACAAATTCGTGCAGCTCATCAAGATGATGAGGAAGGAAGAGATTTCTCTTCCGATCGTACAGGTGGGCGGCAATGAAAAGGGAGTTAATTTACTTACTGCCCATGGGTCAAAGGGACTAGAGTATGAATATGTTTTTATTGCAGGATGCAATGCTTCATATTGGGAATCTAAAAAAGCAAACAACAGGGGGTACAAGTTGCCTGACACCTTGTTTATCTCAACCCCATCCGCTACATCAACTGAAGAGCTTAGAAGACTTTTTTATGTCGCACTTACAAGAACGGAAAAGCATCTTGTAATGTCATATGCATCATTTAGGGAAGATGGAAAAGAAATGGAACGCAGCATGTTTCTTGAGGAAGTTAAATTTGCCGACCATATCATAGAAAAAAGTCCTTTACCTGAAGAATCCATAATATCAGCATTTTCAATGGTGCGTATGATTTCCTCGCAACTGCCATCCATTGAAAAAATGGATTCGGATATCATTGATAAAGCGTTGGATAAATTCTCAATGAATGTTACGGCGCTGAACAACTATCTTAACTGCCCACTTGAATTCTATTACCGAAACCTCATCAGAATACCCTCACCAAAAAGTGAAACACTTGAATTTGGATCTGCCATTCACCATGCGCTTGAAGCCTTCTTCAATACAATGAAAGAGGATCCTAATAAGAACTTCCCAACAAAAGAGTATCTGACCGACGAATTCATCAATTATATCTATCGACACAGAGAAAGCTTTACAAAAGAAGAATTTGAAAGACGACTAGAATATGGCAGGGAGATACTGAATAAATACTATGAAAAAAAGATCCATGCCTTTTCAAAGATCGTATCAGTAGAACGGAATATTCGCAACGTATTGGTTGATGGCATTCCACTCAAAGGGAAAATCGATAAGATGGAGTTTGACGGACATCTTGTAAATGTAGTTGATTACAAAACAGGTAATCCAGATAATGCAAAAGATAAACTGAAAACCCCAACAGCTGATTTGCCTTATGGTGGTGACTACTGGAGACAATCTGTATTTTACAAACTGCTGGTTGATAACAGCGAACAAGGCAAGTATCAAGTTATCAGTACTGAATTTGATTTTGTTGAACCCAACGCAAAAAAAGAGATCAACTCCATAAAAGTACCAATCACCAGAGAAGACACTGAATTAGTAAGAGAACAGATCAAGTTAGCATGGAATAAAATTCAAGCACGTGACTTTTATACGGGCTGCGGAAAAGAGGATTGCCACTGGTGTAATTTTGTGAGAACAAATAAACTAGACCAGCACGCCAACAAGGAAGAAGAATAAGGCAATCGATTTTATACCTGTTAAAGAGAAATGCCAACAACCATAAAGTATTAACTTAGCAGGAAGAATGAAAAAATACAAGTTCCAAAGAATATTTCTGCATGGAGTGTTATTGGCCACTATTTGCTCAATACTCATTGGTTGTGGCCAGCAAATACCTCCCACAGGAGGTCCGAAGGATTCTCTTCCTCCAAAACTCGTCGTTGCTATTCCACAGTATGGGACAAAGAACTTCAAGTCAGATAAAATAATCCTGGAATTTGATGAATTCATCAAGTTGGATAACCCATTTGAAAAACTGATCTACTCACCCATACCTAAGCTAAACCCCCAGGCAGATGGAAAACTCAAAACAGTTACCATCAAGCTGAAAGATACACTGGAAGAAAATACAACCTACAGTATCGACTTTGGCAATGCCATAAAAGATATTAACGAAAATAACCCTCTTGAAAATTTCTACTATACTTTTTCTACAGGTCCATACATCGATTCCGGATTTCTTGCAGGGCAGATCTTCCTTGCAGAAACTGGAAAGACAGACAGCACCATAATTGCTGTATTGCATAATAAACTTGAAGATTCAGCAGTTGCAAAAGAACGGCCAAGATACTATACCAGGCTGAAGAAAGACGGAAGCTTTCTTTTCAGAAATCTGCAGCCAGGTAGGTACAATATTTTTGGACTAAAAGAAGCAGACGGCGGGAAAAAGTACGATCAAACGAGTGAACTCATAGCATTTCTGGATAGCTCTGTTCAAATAGGCATAGATACCAGCGTTACTCTTTACGCATTTCAAGCACTCAGTGAAAAGACGAGTGAATTCAAGCCAGCAAAATCCAAGGTAGTCGCAGATGGTAAAAAAACAGAGACCAAGCGATTAAAATTCTCCAATAATCTTGAAAGTAGCAAGCAGGATCTACTGGTACCGCTGATACTTTCATCGGAACATCCACTCAAGCAATTCGACAGTACGAAGATCAGATTAACAGACGATAGTTTTAATATAATTTCCGGTTACAACATAGAACAGGACAGTCTCAGAAAAAAGCTGACGATCATTTACCGATGGCCGGAAAACATGAATTACAAGTTGATCATTGAAAAAGATGTTGCCACGGACACACTTGATAATAAATACTTACAAGCAGATACAATAAGCTTCACTTCCAAAAAAGAATCAGAATATGGAAGCATCGATATCAAAATAGATAGCATGGATACCTCTGTTCATCCAATTTTACTATTCATAAAAGACAATAAAATTGCCTTTAAACAAAAAATTGAACTCTCCCGCTATCAACTAAAACTATTCAACCCAGGTGAATATCAACTGAGTATGCTATATGATACCAATACCACTGGTGAATGGGATACGGGTGACTACTGGCAAAAACGACAGCCGGAAAGAGTCGTGGCCCGAAAACAGCCTTTTCTTATCAAGGCAAACTGGGACAATGAGCTGCGGATAATATCCAAAGATTTTGCCCCCAACACCCCCTGATAAAAAAGACAAAATAATTTCATTCTAAACACGATAGTGCTTCAAGGCTTAGTAACTTTGGCCATGCACTTATCCTCCCAACTTCTGGAATCCGCAGTTAAAGAATTCTCCCGCTTACCCGGGATTGGGAAAAAAACTGCTCTTAGGTTGGTGCTGCATCTGCTGAAGCAAGAAGATAATGAGGTAAAGCGGTTCAGTGAAACCATCACAAGAATGAGAACAGAGATCAAATTCTGCAAAACATGCTATAATATCTCTGATCAGGAGCTTTGTGCCATATGCAGCAATCCATCAAGAAAAAGGGAAATGATATGTGTGGTTGAAAACATCAGGGATGTGATCGCTATAGAATCAACCGAACAATACAATGGCACCTATCATGTATTGGGAGGTGTCATTTCGCCATTAGATGGTATTGGGCCCGATCAGCTTACTATTGAAGCATTGGTCAGTCGCGTTGCTAAAGAACAATCAAAAGAAATTGTATTCGCATTAAACCCAACCATTCAGGGTGATACCACAATTTATTATATACGTAAAAAACTGAATAACCAGTCCATCAGCTTTACAACCATCGCAAGAGGTATCTCTTTTGGAGGAGAGCTTGAATATGCCGATGAAATGACCCTGGCAAAAAGTATAAGAAACAGGTTGCCGGTTGATAGCTACATTCAATAAATGAAATGACCCTCGGGGCCATGTATGATCTATGCATAAACTATGCGAAAGGACTTGAACGCTGAGCCCTTTAGTCCCTGACTTTGCATTATCTTTGCCTCTCTGAAATAAAGCATGAAAGACATTTACACAGCCTTAAAAGAAAGGATTCTGATTATAGACGGTGCAATGGGCACCATGATACAAAGGCACAAATTGACAGAGGCAGATTACAGAGGAGCGCGGTTTGCCGACTGGCCATCAGATCTCAAAGGCAACAACGACCTACTCTGTATTACACAGCCTGATATCATCAAAAATATTCATCTTCAATATCTCGAAGCAGGTGCTGATATCATTGAAACAAACACCTTCAATGCACAAGCTGTTTCAATGGCTGATTACAACATGAGCGATCTTGCTTATGAAATCAACATCGCAGCTGCTCAATGCGCAAAAAAGGCTGTTGAAGAATACGTGCATAGCCATCCTGAGAAAAAAGATCATGGGGGTCCGTTCATTGCAGGAGCCATCGGACCAATGAATAAAACCCTGTCGCTTTCGCCGGATGTCAACAATCCCGGATTAAGGGGGATCAGTTTTGATGAAGTTGCAGATGCATACTATGAGCAAGTGAAAGGTCTTGTGAACGGTGGCGTTGATCTGCTGTTGATAGAAACCATCTTTGATACCTTGAACGCAAAAGCTGCCATCTATGCAGTCAAAAAATTCTTTCGTGATCATAACATGAAAGAGCTGCCACTCATGATCAGTGGTACGATCACAGATGCATCAGGAAGAACATTGAGTGGTCAAACATTAGAAGCATTCTATACCAGCATCGCTCATGCAGAGCCATTAAGCGTTGGACTGAATTGTGCATTGGGAGCTGATCAAATGAGAGGTCACATTGAAGAACTTTCACAGCTTGCCGCTTGTTATACTTCAGCCTATCCCAATGCAGGATTACCCAATGCTATGGGGGAATACGATGAGGAGCCAGCCGAAACTGCACACTTCATTGAAGAGTGGGCGCAGCAAGGCTTTGTGAATATTGTAGGCGGATGTTGCGGAACAACACCGGAGCATATTCGTCATATTGCAGATCATGTAAGGAAGATCCAGCCAAGGCAGTTGCCTGTAGTGGAGACCGCACTTACAGAAGAAGGAAATAATATATAATGCAACAAAGAGCGCACATCAAACCATATATGAGGTTATCCGGACTCGAACCATTGGTGGTTCGGCCGGAAACTAATTTTGTCAACGTCGGTGAAAGGACAAACGTGACAGGATCAAAAAAGTTTGCCCGACTTATTCGGGAAGAGCTCTATGAGGAAGCCTTGGGTATTGCAAGGCAGCAGGTCGAAAATGGAGCTCAGATCCTGGACGTAAACATGGATGACGCATTGCTTGACGGACAGAAAGAAATGGTTGTTTTCCTCAACCTGCTGCAAAGTGAGCCTGACATTGCCCGGATCCCTATCATGATCGATTCTTCGAAGTTCTCGATCATTGAAGCCGGTTTGAAGTGCATACAAGGTAAGTGTGTGGTGAATTCTATTTCACTCAAAGAAGGTGAGGAAAAATTCCTCGAGCAGGCGATCATCTGCAGAAGCTTTGGTGCGGCAGTGGTTGTAATGGCTTTTGATGAAAACGGACAAGCAGATACGCTTGAGAAAAGAGTTAAGATCGGAGAACGCGCATATGAACTGCTTACAAAAAAAGTCGGGTTCCCTCTTCAGGATATTATTCTGGACTTAAATATTTTCGCTGTAGCTACCGGTCTTGAAGAACATAATAATTATGCAGTAGACTTTATAGAAGCTACAAGAATCCTGAAAAAGAAATTTCCCCTCATAAAAATTTCAGGTGGTGTCAGTAACCTTTCTTTTTCTTTCAGAGGAAATGATCATGTGAGAGAAGCCATGCACTCCGTATTTCTGTACCACGCCATCAAGGCAGGGATGGATATGGGTATTGTGAATGCCGGGCAATTGGTGATCTATGATGAGATCGAACCTGCATTAAGAACACTTTGCGAAGATGTTATACTCAACAGGAACAACGAACAAAATCAGGCTACCGAAAAACTGATTCAATTTGCAGAAACTGTCAAGGCAAAAGGAAAAGTACAGGAAAAAGATGAGGCCTGGAGAAACAGTACTGTTGAGGAAAGGATCAAACACGCACTGATCAATGGGATCACCGAATATATTGATATTGACACAGAGGAAGCCCGAATGAAATATCCAAAACCGATCGATGTCATTGAAGGTCCGCTTATGGACGGCATGAATGTCGTTGGTGATTTGTTCGGACTTGGGAAGATGTTCCTTCCCCAAGTTGTAAAAAGCGCAAGGGTAATGAAGAAAAGCGTTGCCATCCTTACCCCTTATATCGAAGCAGAAAAACAAGCTGCGACATCAGCTGGTAAAATTCTGCTGGCCACCGTGAAGGGAGATGTGCATGATATTGGAAAAAATATCGTGGGTGTTGTGCTGGGTTGCAATGGTTATGAGATCATTGATCTTGGCGTCATGGTTCCTACAGATAAAATACTTGACGAAGCGCAAAAACAAGGTGCAGATATCATCGGACTCAGCGGACTCATCACCCCTTCTCTTGATGAGATGGTGCATGTCGCCTCCGAAATGAAGCGAAGAGGAATGAAGCAGCCATTGTTGATCGGAGGTGCAACGACATCACGCATGCACACTGCATTAAAAATAGCACCCCAATATCCCGATGGTGTAGTACATGTTCTGGATGCATCCAGAAGCGTTTCAGTGGCTGGATCGATGCTGAACAACAGTAAAAAAGATTTCCTGGATGCCATCGATGTAGAATACGATAAACTGAGAACAGAGTTTGCTAATAAAAAAAATAGCAAAGAGTTTGTTTCGTATGAAGATGCTGTTGCCAATAAAATGAACATCGATTGGAATTCCTCATCACTCATATCTCCTTCGTTCACAGGGAAAAAAACACTCGAAGCAATCGAAGTCAGAGATCTGATTCCTTATATCGACTGGACCCCCTTCTTTATCAGCTGGGAAATGCATGGCAAATTCCCCGGAATTCTGGAAGATGAGAAAATTGGTAATGAAGCAAAGAAATTATTTGAAGATGCCAACAAGATGCTGGAACTGATCGTAGCTGAACAATGGCTTACGCCAAAAGCAGTAATTGGATTCTGGCCAGCCAACAGCAATGGAAGAGATACGGTCACCCTTCTTGATACTGAGAATAAAGAAGAGATTGAACTGCAATTCCTTCGCCAGCAAATGAAAAAAGCAAGCGGACAACCTAATCTTTCGTTGGCAGACTTTATTGCCCCATCTATCATTGCTAAACAAGATCACATCGGTGCTTTTGCGGTAACGATTCAAGGAATTGAAAAACATATTCAGCGTTTCGAATCAGAGCATGATGACTATAAAAAAATCATGCTGCAGGCACTAGCAGACCGCTTAGCTGAAGCATTGGCAGAATTCATACACCTGAAAGTGCGAAAGGATTATTGGGGATACGATAAAAATGAGTTGCTTACAAATGAAGAGCTGATCAAGGAATCTTATAATGGAATAAGACCTGCACCGGGTTACCCTGCTTGTCCGGATCACACAGAAAAGAACAAACTATTTCAATTGCTTGATGCAACAGGACAGATCGGGATACAATTGACCGAATCCCTTGCCATGTATCCTGCATCATCTGTATGCGGATGGTACTTTGCGCATCCTGAATCAAAATACTTTGGGGTTGGAAAGATATCAAAGGATCAATTTGGTGATTATGCTGAAAGAAAAGGAATGAACATAGACGAAGCAGAAAAATGGTTAAGACCAGTGTTGGAATAGTCAACTATCTCGTATAATTAAGGAGCACAACTGTGTGCAGTCGTCTTTCTGACTTTCCGATTATTATAACGCACATCTAAACGACCAATACTATTTTATGCGGATAATTTCATACAACGTAAATGGGATCAGGGCTGCGATCAAGAAAGGATTCATTGACTGGCTAAAAACGGATCCCGCAGATATCGTTTGTGTACAGGAAACCAAAGCAACGAAAGAAGACATTGATGTTACAGCAATTCAAGAACTAGGGTATCATGATTATTGGTTTAGTGCCAGCAGCAAGAAGGGATATAGTGGAGTAGCTGTTTTCACGAAAATCAAACCCGACAAAGTGATCACAGGAAATGGACATGCCCAAAGCGATGATGAAGGTAGAGTTATACAACTTGAGTTTGGGGATCTGCTGTTGATCAATGCCTATTTCCCATCCGGGACGTCAGGAGATGAAAGACAAGCATACAAAATGGTATGGCTGGATGAGCTGATGCCCTATCTCAAAAAAATCAGAAAGAAGTACAGTGGTGTGATACTTTGTGGCGACTACAACATTGCGCATAATGAAATTGATATTCATGACCCGAAAGGAAATAAAAAATCATCGGGGTTTCTTCCAGAAGAAAGGGCATGGCTGGATGAATTCTTCAAGTCGGGATGGATCGATACGTTCAGGTCAATTCACCCAGAGCCGCATAGGTATTCCTGGTGGAGTCAACGATTCCCGAGTGTGAGACTAAACAATAA
>JBKCFW010000171.1:0-2869 GCA_046303675.1 bacterium | reverse complement strand
TCATGAAATTGAAAGCAGGATTCGGGAGTGTAATCGAACCTGCCCATCTCAGCAAATTTGTAATCTCTGTAATTTTTAAAACCTGCGTTCAACCCTATTTGGTGTCGCTTTTCAATCAATTTGGTAAAGAGATCATTCAATGCTTCTTTATCCTGTATCCTTCTTTCGGCAATCTTTTTGTAAACTGTTTCGCGAATGGATCGATCTTCACTCTCAAGAAACTTACCTGCTTGTTGAAGTGTATATTCTTTAGCATCCTGCTCGATCGTCATTTTACCTGCAATGCTTCCATACTGTTGCTGGAGTACACTCATCTCCGCCTGCAAGGGAATATTTTCCTCTCTGAAAAGATCAATACTTTTTTTAACTGATCGGAGGTAGGTGAAATATTTTTTTTGATCTAGTTCTTTTGTAAACGGGCAAGCGATCAATTTCTTATTAAGGACATCAGCATAAGGTTGGATCTTAGGCTGTATCTCCATGAAGAAAAAATTGAATGCTTCTTCAAGTTCTTTGTTTTCTGTATCGCATGTCATACGCACTTGTCTCCAGCATGCATCCTCGCTGATAAATGCTTCAATTTCACTAAGATCCTTTAGCCAATGCTCGAGGTCTTCGACTGTATTTAGTGCCCTGTCTTTCAGTTCTATAAAATATGGTTCAATAGTTGACCAGTCCGTCAGACTAAAATTCGCCGGCAAGAAACTGTGTTTGAGTTTCTGAATGTTTGCACTGTATTGCATGCCCAAGAATTATGGTGTGAATGAGATCAGTTTTCAGTTTCTTCCTCTTCGGTTGATTCGCTGAGCTTGATCTCAATATTGTTTTTCTTGATAATGTTGAACCAGCGTACCATCTTTTTCATATCGCTGGCATATATTCTTTCAAAATCAAGCTCTGGGGTTATTGTTTTGAAATATTCAAGAACTGCTTTGTTGTCTTTTTCTGAAGGCAATGCCGTTCCGCTTGTGTCCATTTTTTTAAAGAGGTCAGCAAGATTTATGTTTTCGTCGTTGGTGTATACTTCGATCGACTCGAGATGAGAGAATTGATGGATCCTGCTGCTGACAAATTTTGTGGAGTTGTCATCTAGCGAACGCACAATTGCACCATCTGTTTTGCTGCTGATCAATTCGAATAGTCCGGAGAATCCTGTTACGGAAATAAGTTTGTTGTATTCCATGTACACGTTTTAGTGGTCGCAAGGTACGACCATTTTACTTAAGATGATTTTCGGCCATGATATTCATGATGCGCGTTTCAACAGATTCCAGATCACTATATCCTCTGGCGATCATGAATAGTTTGGTTTCTGTTAATTGAAGAAAAACTGTTGGGAAACCATTTACATTTAGTTGTTTGATCAAAGAAAAGTCGTAGTGCGCTTTTTCCTTAAATTCTTCCAGAGAGAGTTTGTTTAAAAAATCATCCGGATCTATGTCAAACGACGACACCAGTTTCCTGTATGCTTCTTTGTCGGTTAGGTCTCTTCCCTCTTTGTGCAAGGCTTCCTGAAGTCCGGCAGCAAACTCAATGGTTCGCTCCGGAGCTATATCTCTGAAAATGGCCATTGCAATGGCAGCCATTTCTGAGTTTGGGAACCAATCACTTTGATCAGGATTAAAAATATGCCAGAGAAAATCCTCGCCGAAAACAACACCTGTCATATTCTCTACGGTTTTGTATGCACCGCGTATATATTCCGCAATGCTTGAAATATGTTTTGTGCTTTCTACGGGTATCATTCCTCCAGAAAGTGTTTCAAAATCAAATTTATCCTGGTACTTGAAATAGATTTCTTTGATCACAGGACTGAACCCATAACACCATCCGCAATAAGCATCATAGCAGTATATTATTTTGGGTCTCATTGGGCTTTTACTTTCTCGTATTGTTTATCATAATCTTCCCTCAGTGTTCCCATCCATCTGTCCCAGAATAAAAAATACAAACTGTAGTTGCCTTTAAAATACTGATGATGTTGATTGTGTGCTACGGCCGTGTTGATCCACCTGCCAATTTTAGTTTTGTGGAAGTTTTTAGGATATAGCTCCCATCCGATATGTCCATATACATTGTATATGATCATGAACATGAAGAAGATGAAAAAGTGGAGTTTGTGAATAGGGATTGTAAATAGAAAAAGAACTAGTATCCCGGCTTCCACTATCGCTTCTAAAGGATGAAATGCGTATGCCGCCCATGGTGATGGATTGGTTGACTGATGATGTACCAGGTGAAATAATTTGAACATTTTTTTATGATGCATAAACCTGTGCATCCAATAGAAATATGTGTCATGCATGACGATCATGATCGGGAAGGCCATCCAGAAATACAGCCATCCCATCTCGTTGATGTCTTTATATAATGTGGTATATTTTGCGACTGCTTCATTTTGAATAAAGATCATGGGCACAAAACCAAAGATCATGATGGTCATGATCGAGTAGCCGATCTCTCTAAGGTAGTCAGTTGTTTTTGGGTATCGTTGCTGGATCTTCTTGCTGGCAAGAATATTGTTCAATACCCAATAAAAGATAGCAAAGGCGATTCCGGCTGTAAGGAAGTACCGCCCGCCAACCAATGTGATAATTTTTAAATATTTTTCTATCATGACTATTGTTTAACAAAAGCCAGGAACTTCTGTTCAATCAATGCGTATGGCATCAACATTGAACAGCTCTGGGTATTTTGCGGTCTTTTCAGCATAGAAGCTGCGTATTTTTTTCATATCCTCTTCTTTGTTCCCGGTTAAGTATATCGGCGGGCCAAAGCCACCTTCTTTCTTTTTGAAGTCGAGATAGCCCGTAAGCACCGGAACATTAGCTCCCAGTGCAGCATAGTAAAACCCGCTCTTCCATTTTTC
>JBKCFW010000170.1:0-13181 GCA_046303675.1 bacterium | reverse complement strand
CATTGGACCCTTATGCTTTCACCCTTGCAGATACCCGATTCATGAACACGACCAAGCCTTTCACTGAGTTGGGGTATACGGTAGGCAGCAAGGCAGAGCAACAGATCAGCATACTTCATACCCAAAATGCTACACCTGAATGGAATTTTGTCTTGCAATACAGATTATTAAATGCACCCGGAACATTTAATTCTCAAAATACCAGTCATAATAATTTGCGTTTCAACACAGACTATACCTCAAAAAATAAACGATATCACGCTTATCTGATATTGATGTCAAATGCTCTGCAGTCATCTGAAAATGGAGGTCTTGCTGATCCTGAATTGCTTATCAATCCAAATCCTGCTTATTCAGACCGATTTAATATTCCGACGAATCTGGCGAGGACAACCTACAGTTCAAGAAACTTTTTTAGTGTTAAACTGCTCACAGGAAATAGGTATGTTGAAAAATCCATTTTGCTTAGACAGCAATATGATTTTGGGAAGAAAGATTCGATCGTAACAGACTCTACAGTAGAGAAGTTATTTTATCCCAGACTAAGACTTGAACACACAATTCAATCATCAGGCTATGATTACCGATTTCTTGATGTTCAGGCAGGCGGAGCAGAGAGCTTTTATAAGGATAATTATGGTATGCTCAGTGTGCCCGACACTGTAGATTATAGATATGCGGCTAGTTTTTTAAAAAATGATTTTTCAATCATCCAATATCCTGATGCAAAAAATTTACTTCAGTTTTTCAAAGCTGGAGTCTCTTTGATGAATTATACAATCACCCCTGACTCTCTTCGTGATGTTTTTTCCAATCTCATGGTGCATGGGGAATACAGAAATCTCACGCGAAATAAGAAGTGGGATATGTTGCTCTATGGAGAGTTTTATACTGCAGGGAGGGATATTGGAAATTACAATGTGAGAGCAAAGTTAGAGAGATCACTGGGGCAAAAGATCGGATCGCTTGAGCTCGGTTTTCAAAATATCAATAGATCTCCTTCTTATTTATATGCAAGGAGAACTGCTTTTCCGATCAATACAATCTCAGGACTTAATAATGAAAATGTGGCCTCTATTTACGGTTCATTTTATATAGCACCATTAAAAACCAGGTTGAGTGTTGATTATTTTCTCTTATCGAATTATACTTACCTGAATGGGTTCAATACTGTTGATCAATATTCGACTGTTTTCAATTTTGTAAGGGCTGGATTATCAAAAGAATTCAGTTTTGGTAAGCGTTTTAAGTGGTATGTTGATCTGGCGCTACAAACACCTGCAGGAAATGCACCAATTCATTTACCATGGCTCTACACACGAAATCGTTTGGCATACGAGGGAAGGCCATTCAGGAACCTTTTATTGGCTACTGGTGTAGATGTGCGTTATTACAGTGCTTATTATGCTGATGGCTACTCGCCACTACTAGGTCAGTTTTTTTATCAGACAACAGAAAAGATATCCATAAGACCAGATCTGGCCTATTATTTCAATTTTCGGATCAGGAGTTTCACTACTTATTTAAGGCTAGAGAACCTCAATACGGCAACAAACCAATATGGTTTTGGGTTTAAAGCGAACAACCTGGCTGCCCCTCGGTATCCCAATCCTGGAATGGTATTCAGAGTTGGAATTTTTTGGAATTTTGTTAATTAAAATATTCAGTAATTTTACAGTGTGAAAAAGCTTCTTGCTATCATATTGCTCCTAGTCCATACTGCTGCCAGCAGCGGAACAGTGCTTAGTGCGCATTATTGCATGGGTGATTTTGCCGGCATCAAGGTCGGGCATACAGATGAAAAAGCAGATCATTGTCCCTCATGTGGAATGAAGGATATGGGTTGTTGTCATGAGGAGCCTCAGCTGATCAAGCTTGATAATACCGATATTCAAAAGACGGCTGTCGTATTTCCTGATTTCAAGCTTTCTCTGTCTTTGGTTCAACATCAACCGGACGCATATACAGACTTATTAACCCGGACATGCAGTCATAATTTTTCTTCGCTTGATATTGGCCGACCGCCAACATATAAGCTTATTTGCGTTTACCGAATCTGATATGCCCTCCTTCTTGAGGGATCTATTTACTAGTTGACAGCTAAGATAGTTTTTTTGATTTACTAGTTTTTTTTGCTGCTTTTATTTCTCAAATCACAGCTGTCTTTGATGTATACCCTCATATGTACTATTTGTTTTTATTTTTTCATCAGTAAATATTTTTTTAAAACCTAAATGTTAAGATCATGAAATCTAAAATTGCATTTTCATCTTTTCTGTTGATGTTTGTTTTTTCAACAGCTGTTTTTGCTCAGAAAACAAAAAACGAAGACATTAAAGTATGGGGTAATTGTGGAAGCTGTAAAAAAACAATTGAAGCTGCAGCAGTAAATGCCGGAGCTACCAGCGCATCTTGGAGCGAGGCTTCAAAAATTCTTACAGTTTCATACAATAAAAAGAAAACCGACCAGACTAAAATCCAGGAGGCGGTAGCTGCTTCAGGTTATGACACCCAGGATTTTACTGCTCCTGCTGAAGCATACAAGAAGCTACCAGGCTGCTGCCAGTATGATCGTAAAGCTGCTTCTAATCTGGATGGTGCTGAAGCAAAAGCTTGTTGTTCAAAAGAAGGCGGTGACAAGAAGTCTTGTGATAAAGAAGGATCCGATAAAGAGAAGTCTTGCTGCAAACAATAATCAACTATGGCGCGGCCTGAAGGCCGCGCCATAGAATTTTTTTAATACTTAACCGCTAATACACTCAACTATGAAAAATCTGTTATTGCTTTTACTTGTAAGTGTATTGAATTTATCTGAAGGGTATACTCAGATATCCAAGGCCAGTCTGCAAGCAAGCGGTTTAACCTGTGCCATGTGTTCAAAATCAATTCTGGATAATCTGGAGGCCCTGCCTTTTGTGGAATCAGTAGATACAGACCTAAACGCTTCTGTTTTTTTGATCACATTTAAGAAAGATGCTGATATCGATGTTGATATCCTCAATAAGAAAGTCGAGGACGCCGGCTTCTCGGTGGCCAATCTAAAGATCACTGCAGAATTTTCTAATACAGCAGTAAAGGATGATGCTCATCTATGGATAGGAGGTAAACTATTTCATTTTGTGAATGTTGGCTCCCGTTTGCTGGATAAACAAGTTGAGTTGAAAGTTATTGATCAGCACTTCATTGCAAACAAAGATTTCAAGAGGTATACGACCTTAACCCCAATGAATTGTATAAAAACTGGTAAGTCTGAGGACTGCTGCAGCTCCAATTCAGTGAATAAGTCCACCCGTATTTATCATGTAACTATATGATCATGAAAATCATTTCATCATCATTTTTTGATGTTTTTACCAAGGCTTTTACACTGTTATTTCTTTTCTTTTTTATTGGGTATTATAGTAATTCACAGGAGTTGTATGTTTTCAGCAATCCTGCATCTAATGTACCTGCACGTTCTGTGTCGCTTAAATATGGAAGTAAATGGATCAGGGGAAATGCTGCTGATCATTCTTATACTGGGAGCAGGCATATGCTAGAATCTCAATTGGGCTTGAGTAAAAAACTGATGCTGAAAACAGGGTTTTCCTTTAGCAATATGTATACGCACAAACAACAGCAATTAGAGTCGGGTTCGCTTTATGCAAAGTATCGGTTTCTATCAAAAGATGCCGTTCATTCACATTTCAGGGCTGCGGCATTCATCAATGCCGTTATCAGCAGAAATGACCTCAAGTATGAAGAGTTAACCGGTGATGGTGATCACTCTGTTATTCAAGCTGGTATTGTTTTCACACAATTGATAAAGAAGCTTGCGCTATCAGGAACTGTTGCGCATACTGAGATTATTAATTCCGATAGATGGAAGAAATATATTGGTTCCAGGAACTTTGGCTATCAGGGGATCAACTATAATTTTTCAGGTGGGTATCTTCTATACCCTCGCAAGTATACAAGTTACAAGCAGACCAATATCAATCTGTATGTTGAAATAATAGGAGGTGCAGGACTTGATAGAAGTTTTTCATATACAGATCTTGCTCCTGCAGTCCAATTCATAATGAATAGCAATACGAAAGTTAATATGGGATATAGATTCCAACTAAAAGGCGATGTGTATCGCATGGCAAGAAGCGGAGTTTATTTCAGTGTTGAGCGGACTTTCCTCAATGTGCTGAAGAAACGGGGATAAAAAATTACCTTTTTATTTTAATGCAATATCAGTTTACTTTTTCCACATCCGTTGTTTTGCATACACAACGGATATATCACTGAAAAGCTTACCTTTAAAGGGTGAAAAGGATTATTTTTTTCATACTGGCCATTCAGATCATCACTACGGGGAATTTCATCTCTGAGTTGGTCAAGTTTAATGAATTAATTGATCATTACATAGAACATCAGTCAGGGGATCATCCTCTTTCCATCGTTGACTTTTTTGAGCTACACTATTTTGACAAGCAACATGAAGGCTCTGATCCTGTTCGTCATTCTAAACTGCCACTACATCAGGTTAGTACATCATTTGTTATTGTCTTTACTGGAGGCATTGACCAACCTGCCCTAAATCCACCATTATTATCCAACTCCTCTGAATTTAATCAACTCAAAAAAGGACTGGTTCCTCAGTTCCACCATATTGCCATTTTTCAGCCCCCACGGTTTGCATGATCGTCAATTAGTTTTTTTCTTTTTACACCAAATCGCAGATCATGTTGAATGCAATTATTCACTTCTCAGTAAGGAATAAGCTTATCATTGGACTTTTCACACTTGCCTGGATCATCTGGGGTGTTATAGAATTGTTCAGACTACCAGTCGACGCACTTCCTGACATCACTTCCAATCAGGTACAGGTGATCACTGTTTCACCCACGTTAGGTTCTCTGGAGGTTGAACGCCTTATTACATTCCCAATAGAACAAGCTTCTTCCAATATTCCTGGTATCAAAGAGATCAGGTCCATCTCAAGATTTGGACTATCAGTAGTAACAATCGTATTCGACGACAGCAGAGATGTTTATTGGTGTCGTCAGCAAGTCACCGAGAGGATGACGCAGATCCGGGATGAAATACCCAAAGAAGCCGGATCACCTGAACTGGCACCTGTCACAACGGGTCTCGGTGAAATATACCAGTATGTCGTTCGCGCTAAAAAAGGGTATGAGCAAAAGTATGATCTAACTGAGCTAAGGACAATACAAGATTGGATCATCCGACGTCAATTATTGGGAACACCCGGTGTTGCTGATGTGAGTAGTTTTGGCGGCAGACTCAAGCAATATGAAGTTGCAATAGATCCGGTCAACATGAGGGGGGTAGGTGTAACACTACAAGACATCTATCAGGCACTGGAGACGAATAATCAAAACTCAGGGGCTGCCTATATTGAAAAAGGCCCTGCTTTACTGTTTGTAAGAACAGAGGGACTTGCAAAAACGATTGGTGATATTGAAAATATTTATGTAAAGCACTCTGCAAGCGGTACACCAATTTATATAAAGGATGTTGCTGAAGTAAGGATCGGTAGTCCGACTCGTTATGGGGCACTTACCTATGGCGACCAGGGTGAGGTTTCAGGTGCAGTTGTATTGATGTTAAAAGGGGCAAACGCATCTGAGGTTATCGGGAATATAGAGAAGCGAATGGAGAAAATCAAGAGGTCCCTGCCAGAAGGTGTTGAGGTGGAGGTGTTTCTTAATCGTACCAAAATGGTGGACAGAACGCTCTCTACGGTAACAAGAAATCTTCTCGAGGGTGCCTTGATTGTACTATTTATATTGGTATTTTTTCTTGGAAATATTCGCGCAGGGCTTATCGTTGCTTCCGTTATTCCTCTGGCTATGCTTTTTGCAGTGGGTATGATGAACCTCTTTGGAGTTTCAGGAAACCTGATGAGTTTGGGGGCGTTGGACTTTGGATTGATCGTTGATGGCGCTGTGATTATTGTAGAGGCCGTGCTTCATCGATTACATTCTAATAAAAATGAAGGATTATTGCTTCGGCAATTTCAGATGGATGATACTGTAGAGAAGTCTGCCGGAAGAATGATGGGAGCAGCTGTTTTTGGACAGATCATCATATTGGTCGTATACATTCCTATTTTTTCGCTGACTGGAATTGAGGGTAAAATGTTTAAGCCGATGGCCCAAACTGTTGCGTTTGCGCTTATCGGTGCCTTTATATTATCGCTCACATATATACCCATGATGACCAGTATTGTTTTGAGCAAAAAACTTTCCAATAAGGATAATTTCTCAGACAGAATGATCAACGCACTGCAAGAGCATTTTAAAAGTGCACTATCAAAAATTATTGCTCATCCTAAAAAAGTTGTATCTGCATCTATCCTTTTACTTGTTATCTCCTCATACATAGCCTCAACGCTGGGAGGGGAATTCATTCCAGAACTGGAGGAGGGTGATTTTGCAATTGATGCAAGGCTGATGACCGGAAGTACCTTAAAGGCAACGATTGATGCAACCACAGAAGCTGTCCATGAGATCAAGAAATTTCCTGAGGTTGAAAAGGTGGTTACACGTATAGGTGCCAGTGAGATTCCTACCGATCCTATGCCTATCGAGATGACAGATATCATTGTGAATCTTAAGGATAAGAGTGAATGGACAAGTGCAGAGACCTATGATGAACTTGCCAATAAGATGAGTTCTGCAATTACAAAGGTTCCTGGGTTAACAGGAGGTTTTCAATATCCGGTTCAAATGAGGTTTAATGAACTGATCGCTGGAGCTAAACAAGATGTTGTTTGTAAAATATTTGGAGAAAACCTGGATACATTGGCTCATTATGCCAGTCAGTTTGAAGAGGTTATTCACGGTGTTGAGGGCGCTAAAGATGTCTTTGCTGAGCGGGTTACAGGCTTACCACAGGTGATCATTAGGTACAGAAAAAATTCAATTGCTGCATATGGATTTAGTGTTGCGGATGTTAATCGTGCATTAAGAGCTTCATTTGCTGGTGAGACAGCTGGTCAGATATATGAGAATGAGAGACGTTTTGATCTTGTTGTCAGATTGAAAGAAGATAGGCGTAAAGAACTTGCTGACATTAAAGGTTTGCTGATCACCAATTCGAATGGATTTTCAGTTCCTTTGGAACAGCTCGCAGATATAAGTATTGAAGAAGGCCCGAATCAGGTTCAGCGCGAAGATGCAAAGCGAAGGATCACCATCGCATTTAATGTGCGCGATCGAGATGTTCAATCTGTAGTTGAAGAAGTTCAGGAAAAGGTGGCCAAAAAAATTCAATTGCCTGCAGGATATTTTGTGCATTATGGTGGTCAATTTGAAAACCTAACAGAGGCCAAAGACAGGTTGATGATTGCAGTCCCAATAGCTTTACTGCTCATTCTGCTGATCCTTTATTTTTCATTCGGTTCCATGCGATATGGCTTGTTGATCTACACAGCGATTCCATTATCTGCAATAGGAGGTATACTACTTTTATGGATAAGGGATATGCCTTTCAGTATTTCAGCAGGGGTTGGCTTTATCGCCTTGTTTGGTGTTGCTGTTTTAAATGGAATTGTACTCATCAATGAGTTTAACAGGCTCAGGGTCGAAACTAAATTAGATATGAAAGATATTGTATTGAAAGGTACATCAACAAGGCTTCGTCCGGTGTTGATGACTGCTGCAGTAGCCTCTCTAGGCTTTCTGCCAATGGCATTGAGCACCAGCTCTGGAGCTGAGGTTCAACGTCCACTTGCAACAGTGGTCATAGGTGGGTTGATCTCGGCAACCTTGTTAACACTTTTCGTACTACCAGTTCTTTATGTATGGGTTGAGAACCGTAAAATGAACCGTGAAGCAGGTAAGGCCACGTTAATGATACTTCTTCTTATATCATTGTCGGTATCGTCTTCAGCGCAATCAGTTCCTGCGATGAGTTTATCAATGGATTCAATTCTCAGATTGGCCGACAAGCAAGCATATACTTTAGCAATTGCAGATAAGCAGGTCAATTATGCTGAAGTACTGAGGAAAAAGCCATATGAGATTTCCAAAACAGGTGTTTCATTTGAGTATGGTAAGGTGAATAGTGCTTTCAATGATTCAAGGGTGTTGGTCAGTCAGTCTTTCCAGTTTCCTCAAGTATATGCCAGACAGGCTTCGGCTTACCAGAGCGCTCTTGAAGTGGTCTCAGCTCAAAAAACACTGAAAAAAGCAGATATTCATTTGCTTGTTCGTCAGCTTTGTTATCGGATCATGGATTTGGACAGAAGAGCTGTGATCATTAATGAGCTTGAGAAAAACTTTCGTGAGTGGGTTAGGATCGCAGAGCTTCAACAGGGGGCAGGAGAGATCAGTGAAAGCATATTGTCCTCTGTAAAAATTCAATTTGCAGAGAACAGTTTACAGGAAAATCGAATAGATACTGATAAAGCCGCATTAGTTCAGGAACTGGCCTTGTTGATTCGTTCCAGCCAGCCGATTGCTCCCGAATTCAAAAACACATTTACGATCCCCATGCTTGGTCAGGAAGGTATAGTTGAATCACATCCTTCAATGCAGCTAGCTGAGGCTTTGATCAATGAGAGGAAGTCGATGACCATGCTTGAGCGTAACAGATTATCACCTGATTTAACTGCTGGATATAGCAATATGTCTATCGTTGGATGGCAAACCCCCGACGGCGTTGCACAAAAGTATTATGGCCCCAGTTCCAGATTCGGCGTGTATCAATTGGGTGTTGGTCTTCCGATCTTTAACGGTGCATCCAGGGCCAAGGTTAAAGCATCGAAGATTGGTGAAGAAATCGCACAGATCCATAAACAACAACTCTTTGATCAACTATCAACCCAATATCTCCAACTCAAGGAGCGTTACTTGCATTACATAAATGCATATAACTATTATGAGAAGGAAGGATTAGTACTTGCAAAGAAGATGATCTCTCAAGCGACTACACGATTAACTTCAGGTGATATTCCCTATGCGGAATGGGCTTTGATGGTAAGTCAATCACTTCATATATATATATCCCATGCAGAGTCTCTGCATGCCCTCCAAATGCTGGAAGCCGAATTTATTTACTTAACTGAAAAAAAATAGACATGCGATACCTTATTGTTTTAATGATAGCCACACTTTTCCTTTTTTCTGCATGCAAATCTGATAAGGAAGTTGTTGAGCAAGAACAAATTGCTACAAGTGAAGCACAGGAAATTAGCCTTTCGGATTCGCAAATGAACTCAATGTCTTTACAGTTTGGTGATGTAGTAACTTCCAAAATGAGTTCAGAGATCAACGTGCAGGGTCGGATTGATCTCCCTCCTCAAAATTTGATATCTGTAAATTTTCCTTTGGGGGGCTATTTGAAGAGCACCAAGTTGATCCCGGGGATGCATGTTTCAAAAGGCGAGATCATTGCAATCATGGAAGACCAGGGTATTGTTCAGTTGCAACAGGATTACCTTCAATCTGTAACACGGCTTGAACTTGCAAAAGCAGAATTTGAAAGACAGAAGACACTTGCGCAAAACAATGCCGGCACAACAAAGGCGTATCAGCAAGCTGAATCTGAGTATGGCTTGCAGTCGATCAATGTAAAGTCGTTTGGAGAAAAATTAAAACTGATCGGTATTGATCCTGCCAAATTAAGCACAATGACTTTGAGCGGACAAGTACCTATCCGGTCAACGATCAATGGATTTGTCTCTAAGGTGAATGTAAATACAGGTAAATATGTTCAGGCAACAGAAACAATCTTTGAATTGATCGATCCCGACGATATTCATGCAGCACTGACCATTTTTGAAAAAGATCTCCCATTTATCAAAAAGGGAAATAATGTTTCCATCAAATTCATTGATGATCCAAAACAAACATATGCAGCTGAAGTGATACTTGTTAGTCAGGATATTGATCAAGACAGAACAGCAATAGCCCATTGTCATTTTCGCAACAAACCGAAAACCCTTTTACCAGGTATGTTCATAGAGGCTAGTATTTCATTAGACCCCCGAAATATGAATGTTTTGCCCGAGGATGCAGTTGTTCTTTTTGGCAATCAGCATTATGTGTTTTATCGTAAATCCAAATCAATACTTACAATGAAGGGAGTAGAAGTTGGGTTGTCTAAAGACAATAAAATTGAGATCACCAAAGGTCTGGAAGAAATCCCCAAGGGGTCGCTAGTCCTTAATCATGCTCATAAATTAATGGGCATATTAAAAAACAGCGGTGAAGAGTAATTTCAGACTCTATAGTCTTCTCTAACAGGGTTGAATACATCGATCAATATGCAATCTGTGTGTGCGTATGCAGAATGAGGCATATTCGAGGGAATGATTTTTATCACACCCGGTTCAAGCATACATTTTTCCTCCCCAACACAGAATTCCATTTTACCCTCTATCATCAGAGTGATCTGTTCATGCGGATGCTGATGCAATGGTAATGTACTGCCTGCTTTGATGTTTAACCAGCCCAGGGTCATGTTTTTACCATGTGCATATTTGCCTAAAATACCTTCTGCAATCTCTTTTGCTTTTATCTCATTGAGCGTTATCATACTTATTTATTTTTTTTAAAAAATCATTGTTCAAAATATGCAACACTACCACCAACCCAATCTTTGTCTGCGTTGTATCGAACGCCGATCATTTTGCCTTTACTCAGTCTGGCCAAGTTCGTTGTTAGCGTTGGCCTTTCGTCACCCTCTTTCCAAATATACATCAGCCTGATTTCAACTTTTGATGGTCCTGTAGGTGTTTGTATACATTCAGCATAAGATACTTTTTTTTGTAAGATCCAATTTTCAGGATCTTTGATCTTTGCGATATCTTGTTCTTTGATGTCTACTACAACACCCTGGCCAGCAAAAGAGAAGAGTGGTTTGAGTACATATTGATCAAGGTCTGTTGGTATTCTCTCAATGTTGCTCAGATACCATGTTTCAGGTATGAATCTGTGTTTAAGCAGTGGTAGGGTATATTTTGAAATCCTGTAGAACCAGTTGGGATGAGGTATCCATTCAACATCCATGTCGCCGGTGAGATCAACAATATTTCCGAGCGAATTCTCAGCTATTTTTAACTCATCTGCAATCAGTCTGTTGTATATTCTCTTGATCTTGATTTTATTCCCATCATTCAGATAGAAAAGATCTCGTCCTTGTTTTATCAATTTACTGATGCATACAGATTTGATACCCAGGTAGTCATATGTGCAGGAAAAGTCAACACGGGTTTTCTGTGTTTCCGGTTTGATATCAAGCAATATTACTTCCTCTTTCTTATATTCTCCCACAATCACATCTCTCAGTAATTGGAGGTAAGAGTCATTGTCAAGGTCATTGAAAAACCTGGAAAATCCTTTTGGAATATTGAAGTGTTTTTCAAGAATAGAAGGGTAGTATGCTTGATAACCAAAGAGGCTAGGGAATCCTTGCATTTCAATCAGTGCCGGGTAAAAATCACCTTTGTTGTTCTTGCAGATCCCAAAATCAAATACGATGAAATGAGGATAAGCATTTTGGTTGGGCACTTTTTCAGATTCAGGAATAGCATTGTCTGTCAAGCTGTTGAAATCCTCTTGTTTGATTAAGTCAATCACATATTCGCATATATCAATCATCTGTTTGCCTAGTTTCTTGTCAACAAAAACAGGTGCTTCTGCTACACGAAATTCAATTTGACCCGGGTAGGGATAATTCAACTCATCAAGAAAACGCTGGTATGTTTCCTTGGTGAACGCATTGTTGTATTTTTCTCTTATGTGCTTTATCATTGATAAAGGTCAGTTATGATGAATGCTGCAGCTGTTGATCATTTCGATTGATTGGTGAATGAAGTTGGGTAAAATACGGCTATTGGTTAGATTGATCTTATCTGGATCATTCAAGTGTTCGAGCATGGACTCCCATTTTTCTTGTCCATGTATTTGAATAAACAATTCTTTTCTTTCCTCTTGCATCAAATATGTACCAATTCCTGTGGTGTCTGCTTCAGGATGAAATTGAGTGCCGATCATATATTTGTTGAAACGGATAGCCATCACTGCTCTCTCAAGGTTAACATGCGGCCTTTCCTTTTCAATACACAATACCTCTGAACCAACTTCCTCAAGTCTTTTCTTATTGGGTTGGACCACTTGATAGTCTCGACTGTCAACTCCGTAGAAAGGATCTTTAAGTCCATCGAACACAGGGTCTATCTGTCCATGATGCTTTAGCATATGTATCGGAAATATACCAAAAGCTGTTGACCTTCTTTTGATGACTTGTGCTATACTAAAGTAACGGCAAGCAAGTTGAAAGGAATGGCAAATAAAGAAGACGAACTTTTTGTTTATGTTCAATGGGTTGGCATTCCAGATCTCTATTGATTTAATCCAGTTGAAATATCGATTCTCCCATTCGATTCCTTCACTTTCCAACGGACTTCCTGGTCCACCTGATGATATAAAAATGTCGTACTCAAGTGACGGGATCTCTACTTTCTTTCTTACCTCAAATTCTTCCCATTCCAATATTTGTTGATCGGGAAGTTTAATCCTGGTTATGATCTCTCTTATGCAACGCATGCCCTCATTTTGAATTCCTTCATTCAGGTCCAGAACTGCGATCTTAATTTTATTCATATCGCTGTAAAAATAAACTAATTAAGCGTCATCGGCACAATGACATTCTAGAGTGATTCCAGGAATTTTGATTCAATGTAAGCTGCTACTGAATTAAGGTTCTTTGTTTTTTTATATACCTCGAGCTGTCTGTCAGCTCCGGTTCCTTTTTCAATGATCTTTGTTATGTTTTTCAATGCGTCTCTGCATCCTAATTCATCCACCACATCATCGATGAAGTCTAATAGTTCCATGATCAGTGAACGTGTGTTTACCTCTATCTCTTTCCCAAAATCGATCATTTTCCCATCAATGCCATACCTTGATGCTCTCCACTTGTTCTCATTCACGAGAGCCCTCGGATAGATCATGAAATTCAGGTTGTCTGCTCTGAGCTTATACAGTTTTGCACAAATGCACTGAAAGAGCGCAGCATAACCGACGCTTTCATCTATGGTTAGCGGCACATCACACACCCTGAATTCGACTGTTCCATAGAATGGATGAACTCGAAGATCCCACCATATTTTTTTTGCGTTATCGATACAATTTGTCTTGATCAGCAAGTTGACATAATTCTCATAAGCACTATAACTA
>JBKCFW010000169.1:0-6843 GCA_046303675.1 bacterium | reverse complement strand
AGCAGCAGCACCCGCGCAAACAGCTGCTCCTGCTACAGCATCTGCGCCAGCAGTAACCACAACATCATCAGATGGCAGAGTGAAAGCCTCTCCTCTTGCCAAAGCATTGGCAAAAGAAAAAGGAATCGACATAGCCCAGGTAGCAGGATCCGGAGATGGTGGTCGCATTATCAAAAAAGATGTAGACGAATTCAAAGGAAGCACGCAAGCTGCTACAGCCTCCCCTGCCGTATCAACATTTGTGGCCGGTCAGGAAGGGTACACGGATACTCAGCTCACCTCCATGCGCAAGACCATTGCACGCAGATTGGGAGAGAGCATGTTCACTGCACCCCATTTTTATCTGACCATGGAGATCAACATGGACAATGCCATGAAGGCAAGGGCTCAGATGAATGAGGTGAGTCCGACCAAGATCTCCTTCCAGGATATGCTCATCAAGGCCTCTGCCCTTGCATTGAAGAAGCATCCTGCTGTGAACAGCAGTTGGATGGGTGACTTCATCAGAACATATGATCATGTACACATTGGCTCTGCGATAGCTTTGCCAGAAGGATTGATCGTTCCCGTGCTTCGATTTGCAGATCAGAAAAGTCTTTCACAGATCGCTGCGGAATCAAAAGATCTGTACGACAAAGCCAGAAACAAGAAGATACAGCCTCAGGATTTCACAGGAAATACCTTCACCATTTCAAATCTTGGCATGATGGATATTGATGAATTCACTGCGATCATCAATCCACCCGACAGCTGTATTCTCGCTGTAGGCAAGATCAAGGAAGTGGTGATCAAGAAAGGAGAAGGATTCACTACCACACAGGTGATGAAAGTGACCCTCAGCTGCGATCACCGAAGCGTAGATGGGGCTGTTGGAGCTTCGTTCCTTCAGACACTAAAAAAATACATGGAGAACCCCGTGGTCATGCTCGTATGACCCAACACTATATTCCAGAAGCCGGACTTGTCCGGCTTTTTTATTGACAACATGAGCAACAAAAAAACACTGGTACTCGGTGCCTCATCCAATCCTGATCAATACAGCCATCTGGCCGTGAAAAAATTAGTGCACCAGGGGCATGATGTCGTTGCAATAGGAAAAGAACCCTTTTTCATAGATTCAGTCAGTGTAGTGGCCACAACGGAACCATTTGAACACATCCATACTGTCACCCTCTATCTCAACGCAGGCAGACAGGAAAACTACATCGATTATATCCTCTCCCTTCACCCCAAAAGGGTCATTTTCAACCCCGGAGCCGAAAATCCCGCTTTCGAAACAAGGCTCAATTCAGAGGGTATTGAAGCCATTGAAGCATGCACCCTGGTGATGCTCAGTGCGGGCACTTACTAAAACTACGCGTCCGTTTGCGTATTTTCTGCAACTTTCAATTTTGCGATTTAAGGTACTAGTACCCAATCTGTTTGAATATCTACGATAAATATAATATTCACACAATTCGTGCCGTTTCATGCTGGAACCACACAACTCCAGTGTATGAAAAAGTCGATTTACTCCATCTTGTTTACCACGTTACTCACGCTGGTATGCGCTCATGCAGGAGCACAGAAAATGTTTGCGGCGTTGCCGGAAACCATGCAGTTCAACACCACTGCAATAGAAGGGATCTTCAATCAACAACCCGGGTCTTCAGTTGACATCCGATTTGCTGATGGATTCAGGGTTACCGGTATCATCAAGAGCAATCAGAAAGTATACGACAACCTGCATACCGTAATGATCGAGAGTTCGAATTATAGCAAGGCTAAATTATTCATCTCAAGAAGCACCAATAAGAACAACCAACAAAAATATGTTGGTCGCATGATGGGACGCGGCTATATCGATGGCATTGAAATTAAAAGCGACCTCGCAGGAAATACAATAAAAAAGATAAATATCAAAGAAGCGATCATGGACTAAACCGTTTTAAGATCCAATTTCTTTCAAATTAATAAAAGATGAAAAAGTTACTCCTTACCTTGACGATTGCGCTGCTGATAAATTCAGGAGCTATTGCTGCACCAACGCTGAACAGTTATCCTACTGCAGCGGCAACCATCTATCTTGATTTTGATGGTCATGAGGTTTCTAACAGCATGTGGAATTTCGGAACACCATTCTCATGTATGCCCGCATTGATGTCTGATGAACAGATCACCGAGGCATTCAACAGGGTGGCTGAAGATTTCAGACCCTTTAATATTAATGTTACTACAGAACTGGCAAAGTTTCTTGCTGCACCGATAGACCAAAGAATTCGTGTAGTGATCACACCAACCAGTGCATGGTATCCTAATTCTCCTGGAGTATCTTATCTCTCTTCTTTCAGTTGGGGAGACGATACACCATGCTTTGTTTTCAGTGACAGGTTATCGAACAATCCAAGAAAAGTAGCCGAATCGATCTCACATGAGAGCGGACACACCCTTGGTCTTAATCATCAGGCAGAATTTGCAAAAACGTGTACGCTTGTAAGTTCATATCATACAGGGGTAGGTGATGGTATCACTTCATGGGGACCGATCATGGGCAGTGTATCATCAAGAACACTGACACAATGGAACTATGGTCCAACTGCCAGTGGTTGCAGCAACAAGCAAGACAACCTTAGTATCATCACAGGCAACAATGGTTTTGGATACAGACCCGATGATATAAGTGATATCTACACCAATGCTTTTGTGGTGAATGTTGCCAATAACAGTATTGAAGCTTCAGGTGTGATCTCTACTTCGAGCGACAGAGACATATACAGATTCGACCTTACACAAAAAGGTCAGTTTACGCTGCATGTAGCGCCTTACAGCGTTGGCAGTAATTACAGCGGAGCTAACCTTGATATTAAAGTTGAATTGCAGGATTCCAAGGGAAATATGATCAAGATCTATGATGTGTTGGATTCATTGGATATAAACATTGATACCAACTTGAACAGCGGAACGTATTATGTGATCGTTGACGGTACAGGAAACCTCAATTCTGAGAATGATTATGGAAGTCTGGGTTCCTATACCATGAAAGGCAATTATAGCGGAGTTACAAATACGCCTGCAACAACAGTGAATTCAGTTACATTGAACAACATCCTCTCAGGAATGAAGATCAAGGAAGGTAACAAGATCAATTGGGTGAATGGCATTGCAAAGCCTGGTGAAGCGATCACAGTACTGTATGCAGTGGAAGAGGGTGAATTCAAGGAGCTTGCAAGACCTGATATCAACACAACCAGTTATATACATGGCATCAAAACACCGGGTGTATATACCTACAAGCTCAAGATCATCGAAAAAAATGGCAGTATCAGGTTCACCAATGCGATCAAGATCGAGGCCAAAGAAATGACGGGCATATTCAAGGTGATCAAACAAGCACAACAACCTGTGATCGTCAATGCAACCGAGCCATATGACTTTACCGTGGTAGATATCAATGGCCGCGTGATCCAGGCAGGTAAAGCCTCTGCCGGAACAAAATCGATCGACGTCAGGAATTATCCTGCCGGGATATACAACCTGAAACTGATGAATCAGCACGAGGAAAGAGTTGAGCGCTTCTTGAACAGATAAGATTTGTTAAGGCTTAATAAGTATAAGATGGCTTCCCCTTTGGGAAGCCATTTGCATGTATACCCCTGCATACATGCCCCCATTACTGCTTATCTTTGCAAGATGACAGCGAAAAATGTACGCGTACGATTTGCACCGAGTCCGACTGGCGGCTTACATCTTGGAGGAGTGAGAACAGCACTGTTCAATTACCTTTTTGCCAGACACCATAACGGCAAGTTCATCCTTAGGGTGGAAGACACCGACCAGACCAGGTTTGTTCCAGGTGCAGAAGAATATATCATGAATTGTTTAGAATGGTGCGGCATCTCCCCTGATGAGAGTCCGACTGCAGGTGGTGATTTCGGTCCCTATCGTCAGAGTGAACGAAAAGAACTTTACCGCGCGTACGCAGAACAGCTGATCGAAAAGGGATATGCCTATTATGCATTTGACACACCTGATGAGTTGGAAAAAATGCGCGAGCAATATAAGAGTGAATCAAACCCTTCACCACAATATGACAGCAAGCTGCGCGACAAGATGAAGAACTCTCTTACGCTAAGCAACTCAGACGTTCAACAACGTTTATCCAATAACGAACCCCATGTGATCCGTATCAAAATGCCGGCTTCAACGGAGATCAGTTTACACGACATGATCCGTGGTGAAGTGAAATTCAATACAGATCAGGTGGATGACAAGGTGTTGATGAAAGGAGATGGCATGCCTACCTATCATCTTGCTGTTGTTGTTGATGATTACCTAATGAAGATCACGCATGCATTCAGAGGTGAGGAATGGCTCCCCTCTGCACCCGTGCATGTGTTGTTGTGGGAATATCTTGGATGGAAAAATGAAATGCCACAGTGGGCGCATCTACCACTTATCCTCAAACCTGACGGACAAGGTAAATTGAGTAAGAGAGATGGTGACCGACTTGGCTTTCCGGTGTTTGCGATGGACTGGACAGATCCGAAGACAGGAGAACTCACCAAAGGGTTCAAGGAAATGGGATTTCTTCCTGAGGCATTCATCAACATGTTGGCCATGCTCGGATGGAACGATGGCAGCGGTGAAGAGATCTTTGATCTGAATACACTCGCTGATAAATTTTCAGTAGAGCGCATTCACAAAGGGGGAGCCAAATTTGATTTTGAAAAAGCAAAATGGTTCAACCATGAATGGATAAAACGCAGCAGCATAGAACGGCTTCTTCCTCTTGTCAAGCAGATCCTTGCAGATCATAACATCAAAGCATCAGAAGTTACGTTGACTGAACTCATTCCAATGGTGCAGGAAAGGTGCGTACTGTTAAATGATTTTTATACACAGATAGCATACTTCTTCACCGATCCAGTTGAAATAGACATAGATTCTATCGCTCCCAAATGGAACGATCAAAAACATAGTTTTTTCATCAGTTGGAAAAACGAGTTGAATGATCTCAGTGATTGGACAACCGGTTCAATTGAACAATCTTTCAAGGATGCTGCAGAGAAAGCAGGTATCAAATCAGGTGAGCTTCAACTCCCCTTCCGCATCATGCTCGTTGGCGCAAAGTTTGGTCCGCCTGTTTTTGAAATCGCATCCAGGATCGGAAAAGCATCTACCTTACGGAGAATTGACAACAGCCTTGTCCGTTTAACAACATAAACTAACCACATGGATACCGTAAAAGCATCAAGACCGCTCAGGGTCCTTATCGCTAAGGTCGGGCTTGACGGACACGACAGAGGTGCCAAGGTGATCGCTACCTCACTCAGGGATGCAGGGATGGAAGTCATCTATACAGGTTTGAGACAAACCCCTGAGATGGTTGTTGAGACTGCTCTGCAAGAGGATGTAGATGCGATCGGCGTGAGCATTCTTTCAGGCGCGCACATGACGGTTTTTCCAAAGATCATTCGATTGATGAAAGAGAAAAAGATGGATGATGTGTTGCTTACAGGTGGTGGTATTATTCCTGAAAGTGATAAAACGATACTGGCTGATATGGGTGTTGGTAAATTATTTCCGCCAGGTACATCATCTTCTGAAATTGCTTCATACATCAAGGACTGGGTCAGCCAGCACAGGTCGTTTTAAACTATCTACACGATCAGCTACAACAAGCCTCAAGATTAAGTAAATTTGCGTATTAAAATTCAGCACATGGAATACAGAATAGAGAAAGACACAATGGGAGAAGTAAAAGTTCCTGTTGATGCTTTTTATGGAGCACAAACACAACGCAGTATAGATAATTTCAAGATAGCGCAGGACATCAACAAGATGCCTAAAGAGATCATTCGCGCATTTGCTTATCTGAAAAAAGCAGCTGCGATGACGAATCATGAAGCAGGTGTATTGTCAAAAGAAAAATCTGATTTGATCGGTAAGGTCTGCGACGAAATTATGGAAGGTAAACTGGATGATTATTTTCCATTGGTGGTGTGGCAAACAGGCAGCGGAACACAAAGCAACATGAACGTGAACGAAGTGGTCGCATACAGAGGGCATGTCCTGCAAGGCGGGTTGCTGACAGACAAAGAAAAGTTCCTGCATCCCAATGACGATGTAAATAAATCTCAGTCATCCAACGATACATTCCCCACAGCGATGCACATTGCTGCATACAAAATGCTGATCGATGTGACGTTGCCCGGAATTGAAAAATTAAGAAATACACTTGCTGAGAAAAGCAAAGCGTTCATGCATGTGGTGAAGATTGGAAGGACGCATTTTATGGATGCTACTCCCCTTACACTCGGACAAGAATTCAGCGGATATGTTTCACAACTTGATCATGGTATAAAAGCAATAAAGAATACCTTGTCACACTTGTCTGAATTAGCACTCGGTGGAACAGCAGTAGGAACAGGGATCAACACCCCCGACAACTATGATGTGAATGTTGCAAAACATATTGCAGTGCTCACCGGACTACCCTTCGTTACTGCACAAAATAAATTTGAAGCACTCGCAGCGCACGATGCCATCGTTGAAGCCCATGGCGCCTTAAAGACAGTTGCGGTAAGTCTCATGAAAATTGCAAATGACATTCGCATGCTTTCATCCGGACCAAGAAGTGGTATCGGAGAGATCTTTATTCCTGATAACGAACCCGGTTCGTCCATCATGCCCGGAAAAGTGAATCCAACACAATGCGAGGCGCTTACGATGATCTCAGCACAAGTATTGGGCAATGATGTAGCCATCAACATTGGTGGTGCAACAGGTCATTTTGAGTTGAACGTGTTCAAACCCATGATGATCTATAACTTCCTGCACAGTGCAAGACTGATCGCAGATGGT
>JBKCFW010000168.1:0-4900 GCA_046303675.1 bacterium | reverse complement strand
TCTGGCAGCTGGTGATGGCCAATGCAAAGAGCAACAGCAGATTGAAGTAGTAGGGGTTGCCTGCAAAGGGCTTGTGTTGAACAAGATTTTTTTTCATAGGTTGGGATTTTGTTTAATAAAAAATAGGATAACAAGCAGATTGATTAATCACTGCAAAGCCTGTGCAATCAAGCATCTTGGAAGATGGCAAATCTATTGTTAGTACCATGCTGTTTACAATAGCGTGAATCATAAAGCTTTATGCTTTTAATCACGTATGTCTCTTGGTTTTAAATGTTGAATCTTTTGTAGTTTCCGTGATTGTTGTGAACAAAAATTAATTTCATTCGTATTCTATTATTATGCGCCTCCGCTTGATTGCTATAGTGATATTATTTTCAGCCTGTAAAAAGGAACAGCAGCCTGCTTCCGGTTCCTTATTGTCTGGATATCAAGGAACTTCAACTCCTATCAATTCCTTTTTGGCGCTTGGGGATTCTTATACAATAGGGGAGGCTGTTTTTGAGACAGAGCGATTCGCCACACAGACAACAATTTTATTGGGTCAGATGGGTGTTGTTATGTTAAGGCCGACATATGTTGCCAGTACCGGTTGGACAACAGGTCACCTCAGACTTGGAATAGATTATGCACGACCTGAGCGGCATACTATTGTTACGTTGTTGATCGGAGTAAATGATCAATATTTAGGGACTGACCTGGAAAGCTACCGCAAGAATCTGGATGAACTTATGAACAAGGCAATTGAATTGGCATTTGGTAAGAGTCGAAACGTTTTTGTCCTTTCAATACCCGATTACAGTGCTACACCTAGGGTCCAATTTACTGACACAGCCCGCACACGTTCAGAGATAGATGCCTTCAACAAAGTAAACAAAAGTTTGGCTGACTTTTATGGTTGTAAATATTTGTATATCACAGATCTTACACGTGAGGCCCGGTATGACCGAACGCTTGTTTCTTACGACGGGCTTCATCCTTCTGGCAAAGAGTATGAAAAATGGGCTAAGTTACTGGCGCCCATGATCAAGGATGTACTACAATAAAAGACTTCCACTTTCGCTCCTTTCCAGCTTATCTTTCTATTCTTTTTCAAGCAGCATCATTCGCGATGATCACAAAAGAAAAATTGATGTTTTTCTCTTAGATCATTTTCTGCTAAGACCAGGTCTTGCCGAAAGGATCAAATAGATCGGTACAACTTTCAGGTCTGTTATCGAAAGTCATTCTTTACTGAATGAAAACCCATCACATGTCTAGCGAAGGAAGAAAAAAATCCTTAACTTAAAGCTCTTAAAAACAAATTATGGCAAAGAGACTCAGTTCCGATAATGTAGCCCAATTTCAAAACGATGGATACGTGATCATAAAAAAATTCTTTTCTGATGCAGAGATCAATAAATTGTATTCCATCGCCACAAGTGATGATGTAGTGAAAGACAATGCCACCAATGTAACCGATAGTACCGGTAAAAATTCAAAGCTCACACTTTGGTTCACCCCGGGTGAAGATGTATACAGCATGATGTTAAGAAGTGAACGAATGGTAGATGCGGCATCAAAACTGTTGGATAGTGATTCTCCTGTTTGTCACTTTCATACCAAGTTGATGCAGAAAGAACCAAAAGTAGGTGGTGCATGGGAATGGCATCAGGATTATGGGTATTGGTATAAAAATCAGTTTTTATTTCCTGATCAGTTGGTGAGCATCATGATCGCTCTTACGCATGCCAATAAAGAAAATGGTTGTCTGCAGGTGATCAAGGGTTCACATAAAATGGGACGCGTGAATCATGGATTTGCGGGTGAGCAGGTTGGTGCAGACATGGTCATGGTGGAGCATGCATTGGAAACCATGGAGCATGTATATGTTGAACTTGAGCCAGGGGATGCCCTTTTCTTCCACAGCAATATTCTTCATCGCAGTGAAGCCAATTTGAGCGATAAGCCAAGGTGGTCGATCATCTCCTGTTACAATTCGCTTTCAAATAAGGCTTTCAATGACAACAGCACTTCCTGGAAGGAGCCCGTTAAGGTTGTCTCTGATGAAACTATGATGTCAGAACAAGTAGCCGGTGCCGTTGCAGGAGCAGATTTCCTTCGCAAGGAGAATGATCCTGCATTGAAAGAGACAGGTTGGGAAAAAGCGGTGAAGACAGTCTAGTTTTTCTTTACAAAGAGAAATTAAAGTCCAACATAAATCCCATCATCCCTTGTTTCAACGGGATAGGTTTTCATATTGTATCCTTCGCCGGTTATATTATAACCATTTTTAAGCGAGAACTTAAAGCGGTGAAGCGGGCATACCGCATTTCCTTGCATATCAATATAACCCATCACCATTTTTGCACCGGCATGAGGGCATTTCGACTGGAATGCATATAAAGATTCTTTATATCTGGCGATGCAAATTGTTTTTTCTCCGAGTTCAGCCTGTATGATGTCGTATTTCCCGAATCCCAACGACTCGACCGAGTGAGCAACGAATGTCCAGTTGTATTCTTTAGTTGCCATAGTCGATCGACTGAAATCCTGTTTTGTAGGGGTATCTCTTCGTATACATTTCCCGCACATGTTTTAATATCGATGACCTGAGTTGATCGATGTCTCTTCGTTCAGTTGCAGAGATAAAAACACATTTCCCGGAAGTTTCATTTTCCCAGCGTTTTTTTAATTCATGCAGCAAGGATGAACGCACTTCAGGATCTAACCATTCATCGTATGTTCTTTCTTCGTAGAGATCCATTTTATTAAATACCGTGATGACAGGTTTGTCTGAACATCCCAATTCATTCAGCGTGGCATTCACCACCTTCATCTGTTCTTCATATTGTGGATGGGAGATATCAACCACATGGATAAGGACATCACTTTCCTTCACTTCATCAAGTGTACTTTTGAAACTTTCGATCAGATGATGTGGAAGTTTTCTGATGAAACCTACCGTGTCGCTTAGTAGAAAAGGTGTGTTCTCAAACACAATCTTTCTCGTGGTGGTGTCCAGTGTAGCAAACAATTTATTTTCTGCGAGTACATCACTTTTACTTAAGAGGTTCATGATCGTTGATTTGCCTACATTGGTGTATCCCACCAATGCAACACGAATGAATTCTCCTCTTTCTTTTCGTTGGGTGAAGGCTTGTTTTTCAATCTCTGAGAGTTTTCTTCTCAGTAATGAGATCTTTTCACGAACGATACGACGGTCAGTTTCAATTTCAGATTCACCTGGACCACGCGTTCCGATACCACCTCCAAGTCGTTCCAGGTGTTTCCACATACCACGCAGTCTGGGTAGGATGTACTGATACTGTGCAAGTTCAACCTGGGCTTTAGCCTGTGCTGTTTTCGCCCTTCGCGCAAAGATGTCAAGAATAAGGTCGCTTCGATCGATGGTTTTGATATTGACAGCCTTTTCAATATTACCCACTTGTGCACCACTCAATTCATCGTCGAAGATCAGTATGCTGATGTCTTTATTGGCAGCATAGTTTTTGATTTCCTCAAGCTTCCCTTTACCGATATATGTTTTGCTGTCTGGGTGCTGTAGCTTTTGGGTAAATATTTTAACGGTTACGGCGCCGGCTGTAGAGGCAAGGAAAGCAAGTTCATCCAGATATTCCTTTACCTGTTGTTCCGTTTGGTCTTTATGAATGACCCCAACGAGGATGGCATTTTCTGAAGATTTGAATAAAGCGGATTTGTCGAGCAAGTGATGATAATATTACAAACCACTCAATGTTATTCCAATAGAATATGGTCTGACCAATGGACCAAGACCTTCTTTGAACATGCTGGTCAGGGTGTATGTACCGAAGAGGCTAAAGTTGCCCATGCCAACTCTTGCAGTCCCAACAAAACGCGTGCTGTTAAAGTATCTTTTGTCTTTTATTTTGAGCATGTAACCGCCTACATCTCCACTGACCGCATCAAGTTTGGTTTTTACCTTTGAGTCGATCAACAATCCCACTTTAGCACCCACAGCAAACTTCCACCCTTTATTCATATTTTCCGGCTTTGTAGAATATCTTAACTCAAATGGGATTTCGAGATAGCTGCTCGAAAGTTTGCTTTTACTGTATTGTATGTTATTGTCTGGAGTAATTGTCACGCCATTGCCTCCAATAATATTTACATTGGTTTTTTTGAAGAAAATATTATCCGTCCCGATTCCGGTTCCTAAGGCTGTGCTGAATTTAGGATTGGATTTGAAGGGGAAGTCAAATAAAAAATACGCATTGAAGGTTTTGCTATACCCACGGATGTTCATTTCATCCGCGTTGCCCCATTTGGCCAGACCCAGTTGCAGCAACAAGTGGTCAGATGTTCTTTTAGAAAGATTAAGTTTACTATAGTCTTTTTTAGGCTTGGGTTCAGTAGCTTTTTCTGATTTCTTTTGTGCTGCTGCAGAAAAGGCAAGAAACAGTACTATTATTCCAATTAACTTCTTCATGTGCTATATTATAATTTCAAAATATCGCCAGCTTGACGCAAATCGCGTCACGATTCGGGTGTAAAAGTACGGCTTAGTAATCATTTTTCCTTTGATCTGTCTGTCCAATCCATTTTAATATGCTCAATTCAACTTATTATCCTGTCTTGTTAAAGGGTTGATCTAGAGTACACAAAAAAGAAAAGCGAAACATTACTGCTTCGCTTTTACTGAGGGTGGGCCCACCTGGACTTGAACCAGGGACCCTCTGATTATGAGTCAGATGCTCTAACCAACTGAGCTATAGGCCCTAAGAATATTACTATTCTTACATAGGACTGCAAAAATAAGGGAATATCAGATTATTAAATACTGATTTAGCGAAATCATGATCCTTGATCGCGTCAACTCAATTTGTCAATAAACGAATGGTTGTTAATGCAAAAGCGAAACGTTGTTACCTCGTCTTTC
>JBKCFW010000167.1:0-10539 GCA_046303675.1 bacterium | reverse complement strand
TTCATCGACCATGACTTTCTGCGTGCATTAGAATATGGAATGCCCCCAACGGCAGGTATTGGATTCGGCATCGATCGTCTTTGTATGTTGCTCACTAATCAGCCTTCAATACAAGATGTTCTGCTGTTTCCGATGATGAGGCCTGAGTGATACAGCCAGGCTTGCCTGCCGGTAGGCAGGGACAGGGGACGAGGGACAAGGGACAAGAAATACAAAGGACGAGGGACGAGTGTGAAAAGACGAATCGATTTCCGTTAAATAACCTTTTTTGATTTTCAACAGTGATTAGTTTTATCAAATGCAAAAAATAAAAACATTTGAAGACTTGATCATCTGGCAAAAGGGAATTGAGTTAGCAAAAAACATATACCAGATTACAAAAGAATTTCCAGCACAGGAAAGATATGGACTTGGTGATCAAATAAGGCGGGCATCAGTCTCCGTACCCAGTAACATTGCAGAGGGATATGGAAGAAGAACCTCGAATGACTACAGACAATTCCTTCATATTTCACTCGGCTCATTGTATGAAATTCAAACCCAATTAAAAATAGGGCACGAGTTGAATATGATATCGACTGAAAAATTTACCCTCGCAAATAATCTTGCAAAGGAAATAGACCGCATGATCTATGCTATCACCAAAAAACTATAACTAATTTTTCGGCTTTTTCCTCGTCCCCATTTCCTTGTCCCTTCCTGACGGCAGGCAGGCATTATCCCTTGTATTCCTTGTCCCTTGTCCCTCGTCCCCTGTCCCTGCCTACCGGCAGACAAGCCTAGTTGTATGCCTCGTACCTCGTCCCCTGTCCCTCGTCCCTTTCGAGAATCTATAATTAACGAACTTTCATAAGTCCATTCATCAACGTCCAGTGACCTGGGAATGTACACACATATGGATAATCTCCAGCTGTGGCAGGTGCTTTGAATGTTAGTTTGTAGGATTTACCCGGACTGATCAATGGAGTTGAGAACAATACTTCAGGAATGGAGGGTACATAATTTTTCTCAGCACCTTTCTCATCTTTCATCATCGCATCGCCGGCTTTACCAACTTTAGACAACATACCTGGCTTGGTAAACACCATGTTGTGTTGCATGGCATCAGGATTCTCAATCGTGATCTCTACAGTTTGTCCGGGTTTCACGGCGAATTCCTTGATATCAAATTTCATGGCCTCCCTGATCGTCTTGATCACTATTTTTTTAACATCAACAGCAGGTTTCTCCGCAGCAGTTGCATTCCATGAAGCGAGCAGCTTTGACAAAGATTCATTTGCATTCTTGCTGATTGATGTCAAGAATACTTTATTCGCAGGGGTTATCTTGACATTCTTTAACTGAAAATTCCAACCATCCTCGATCGATGTGATCACCATGTTGTCAAATTCAGCATCTGCAGTTTTTGATTTTTTCAGCAGTGAAATCAGAGAATCAGCAGGTGATAATGAAGCATAACTTGTGATTGCCCTGGAAAGCGCATAGGTGTTCATGTCTGCAGGTGCAACAAATCGAATGGCTTTAGAGTACTGGTTATTCAGCTTGTCAGACTCAATGATCTCATTCGCTTTGTCAAGTGATACGTTCAATGCATACTCACCAACGATATCGGTTGTGAATGCGATGTCGCCAACCCAAGGACCATTTATATTTTTGGTAATGCTAACCGTCTCTCCTGCCTTGATCCCTTCTTTATAATTTCTGCTGACCTGATCAACCTTCATACCCATTCCTTCAAAACGAATATCCAGAGGAACGTATTTATCATTTACGAGATCGGCAGATCCCTGATTGGTAACATCAACAGATACTTTGATCCATTCTCCAACTGAAGGAATTTCGGGAGTGATTGTAATGCCTGTAATGACAAGATCAATGCCGTTGGACCTCTTAGCTACTGAACCCTTGGTCTCATTGGCTTGCATATGATGATGATCATGATTCATTGTGGCATTTGCAGTTTTTCTTTGAGCCGCAATTTTTGTCTGAGCATCAAAATGTTTTTTCAGTAGCTTTCCTTTATTCGCAGTAAGCACAGTAGCAAATGCTTCAGGCAACCATCTGTCCTTTGTCTCGTCAGATGAATTCATCCTGTCAAAAAATGCTTTTTCGGCAGCAGCATCAAGAGGCGATTTTGAAAAAAGCAACAACGCATTCATCACCACCAATGGATCTGCATCATTAAGCAGATTGTGTTTTAAAATTTTTGAAACAGATGCGGCACTGAAATCCATTGTCTTGATGGCATTCTTTCTCATGTCTGCAGATGGGTGCATCAATGCAGCAGTCAGTGTGATGTCATCAAGTGCGTTCAGCCCTTTCAATGTCCACAGCGCATGAATCGCAGGCGCATTGATACCAATTTCATCAATTGATTGATCACGTGCAATACCAACGAGTTGTGGGACAATATCTTTTTGTCCGCGTTCAACGATCATTCGTTGCGCATTCATTCTCCAGAACATATTATCACTTTTCAACGCAGCCAGCAATCCATCAACATTATTCATTGAAAGCGCCGTGGTTTTGTATGCAGGGGCGTCTTTATACGAAACCCTGTAGATCCTTCCATGGGTGTAATCTCTCAAGTCAGTCACATATGCATTGCCGGGTCCGTTATCAAACCCTTGCGGTGTCGGATTGTGTTGAATGATATAACTGTACCAATCAGCTACCCAAACAGCACCATCCGGACCAACCTCAGCAAACACAGGTGAAAACCATTCATCCGCCGATGCCATAAGGTTAAATGCTTCAACATCCGAAAAATCTGTACCCTTCTTGACCATTTGGTTTTGATGCAGAATATGTCCGGTGGGTTCGGCAACAAAAGCGATATTGTTCCAGTATTTTTTAGGGAAAGCACGGGCTGTATAAAAATTATGTCCTGCTGCTGCAGTGAATCCACCGAACACATCAACCTGACGAACTTTTTCGGTGAGCGGTTTCATGTCGCGATGTGTATCAGTACTCCTGCTTCCGTTGGTCACGTTTCTTGCAGCATTGATATAACTGTGTGGAATGGCCATGTACCAACCATGAGAATTATTTGCAGTTGATCCAAAAACATCATTGGTTTCATTGAAAGCAAAGCCCCACGTATTGTTTGATGTGCTGGTCATCCACTCCAACTTGCTTCCATCGGGCTTGAATCGGTAAAAGGCTTGTCCGAATTGCAATGAATCTGTTCCTGACAACTTCCCTTTAAATCCTGCATAACCTACACAACCCCATATCCAGTTGTCGAAACCATAATGCAAATTAGACGGACCGGCATGGGTATCAAATGTTCCGAAACCAGTGAACATTACTTTTTTAACATCGGCTTTATCATCACCATCGGTGTCTTTCAGGAACAACATATCAGGTGCTTGTGCAACAAACAATCCGCCATTGGCGAACACCATGCCTGTTGGGATATTCAACCCATCAGCAAATTTTGTGAACTTATCGGCTTTGCCATCTTTGTTGGTGTCTTCACAGATCAATATATAATCACTTCCTCCGCTTGCTTTTCGCTCATTTGGATAGTCTTTCGTTATGAGAACAAACATGCGTCCACGTTCATCCCAACTAAATGCAATGGGATGCATCACGTTAGGTTCTGCAGCGAAGAGTTCAAGATTAAAATCGACAGGGATCTGGATATGCTTCATTGACTCTTCAGGAGAAAGTGCAAGCTGTTGATATTGTGTGCCAGGTCGCTGCTCATAATTAGGCAATTTAGCAGCTTTGTATTCAAATGGTTTAGGGTTGCGTGCTTTGAAAGCAGCAAGAGCATCATCATTTACACTCCAAAGGATGGCGTTGTAAATCAAATCCTGAAAACCTTTTTGCTGCCATGTTCTTTCGTCGTGCCCATACGCAGTGTAAAAAATTTTCCCCTTACCATGTGTTCTTGTCCATGTGTATGGCTCTGTTTTAGCACCTGGTTTATCATTCGACTGATCAGCCTTGATCTCTCGTTCAGCCAAGATGTTATTGTCTGACTGCAGATCACTGTGCAGGTATGTCTCATCAAACGAAGTGAATGGTTTAAGTCCCTGCATGATAGGATGATTTGGATCAACGATCTGCGCAGTGATCGAATCCAATGTATGTCGCCAGAAACGACCACCCACCAACTTGGTGTATGCCTGAGAATTTGCGAAACAATACGATGCACAATGAATGGGAAGAAATCCTTTACCAGATGCAACAAAATCAAGCAATGCTTTTTCCGCATCTGGAGATAACACATCCCAATTTGCATAGATCATCAACGCGTCGTACTTAGCGAGCGTTACCGGATTGAGATCTTCCAGCTTGTCTGTGTACGTGAAATTTATTCCCTTCGGACCCAGTGCCGTCATGAGTTGTGGCACACGTTCAACAGGCTTATGATGCTTATTGTCGCCCAAAAATAAAATTTCAAGGCGCCTGCCCTCTTGCGCAACGGCTTGAGCGGTGATGAACAGAAGGATAAAAAGTATTCTCATTGTTGGTAGGTTAAATATTATTTGTTGTTTGTTGGTCCGCTTTAAAGACGGCACTATTTTATATGTTGAAATAATCAGGGAGGTTCATGATCTTTCCACCCTGCATGGCAGATTCATGTGCAAGTATGCCTACGGAAGTCCAGTTGGCAGATTGTGCAGCATTGGGGAATGGATCACGGTTCTCCACCAGTGCCATGAGGAATTCATGAGCAAGATGCGGGTGAGAACCACCATGTCCGGCACCCTGTGTAAAGCTAAGGTGTGTGTTTTCTGCAATATCATAGACCCCTTTGGTTGTGAATTCACGAATGCCCTCAGGAAGGAGATGAGCGTAATCAGGAACTTTTACTTTTTTGGGGATCTCATGCTCAGGAAGTTTTGCAGTGTGCAGCACATGTTCCTCATCTTCGATCAAAGCCCACTCAAATGACTTCTTTGATCCATACACCTCAAAACTCTCACGATATTGTCTGGCAACATCAAACAATGAACGGTACACGTAAGCACTCAGGTCACTGTTTTTGAATTTAATATGAGCAGACTCAACAGCAAAAGGTGAGTTATGTATCTTGGAAAGTTCCTCTCTGATGGTACCCGAGCCGAAACAGGAAACATATTCTGCCTCGAGTTTCAATAGACCTGCAACTGGTCCTACACAATGCGTTGCATAATGCATGGGAGGAAGACCTGGCCAGTAATCAGGCCATCCGTCCATATCCTGTTGGTGAGATGCTTTCAGGAACTGAACTTTACCCAGCTCACCTTTTTCATACAATTCTTTGACGTAGAGAAACTCGCGGGCATAGACCACAGTCTCCATCATCATATATTTTTTCCCAGTCTCTTTACATGCTTTAACGATTTTCATGCAATCCTCAATGCTTGTTGCCATTGGAACAGTACAAGCCACATGCTTTCCTGCGTAAAGAGCTTTGAGCGATTGCTCAGCATGGTTTGGGATGGGAGAGTTGATATGGACTGCATCCACATTGGGGTCTTTTAACAATTCATCATAATCAGCATACCGCTTTTCAATGCCAAAAGCATCAGCAATGGCATTTAACTTTTGTTCATTGCGCTGACAAACGGCATACATTACAGCATTGGGGTGTCTTTGATAGATAGGGATGAACTCAGCACCAAATCCAAGTCCCACGATAGCAATATTGATCTTCATGATATCTGCTTTTTTGTAAAAAAATTAAATCCTTTTAGGGGAATGAATTTACCCATTTTTAGTAGAATTCTTCTAATTAAGCGGCTTCAAATTTGAGTTAAGAAAAGGGTTGTTCATTTTTTCTATCCTCCAAACACATCCTGAGTTTTTGGGAACCTTCAAATCAGATTCGCCAATCAGGAGACAAAAGACATGAAGAGCCGCAAAATATTGTCAAAATCAAGCTGAATATCCCTATTTTTGTCGTTCTCAACGAATCATAATGGAATACAATACCGTACGGAACCACCTGGTGATGAAGGAGTATGGAAGGCATGTGCAAAAGATGGTGGACCATATCCTGTCAATTGAAGACAAAGAACGCAGACAGAAAAATGCTCAGGCTGTTATTGAGCTGATGGGTTTTTTCAATCCACAACTCAAGAATGTGGAAGACTACAGGCATAAACTTTGGGATCATCTCTTTTTGATCGCCGATTTCAACCTCGAAGTTGAAAGTCCGTATCCTATCCCTACCAGAGAATCATTAAAAGCAAAACCAGCACCGCTGCCTTATCCCAAAAGGCATCCCCGGTATTCTCATCTTGGTAAACATCTGGAACTGATCATTCATAAAGCGCTGGCTGAAGAAAATGAAGAGAAGCGTTCGGGCTTTGCACACATCATTGCCTACTATATGAAGCTGGCCTATAATACATGGCACAAAGAGCTGATACCGGATGAGAGCATTCGAAGTGAGTTAAATTCAATTACACAGGGCCAGCTTGAATTCACCAGCACACCTTATGTCAGGGCTTACCGTGAGCAAGATGATCGTTTTATGAAGCGTGGTAAAGGTGGCGGTTTCCAACACAGAAACAGGAACAATGGAGGTGGTGCCAAAAACAGACCACAGCAAAAGTTTGGAAAGAAGCGCTTTAAATAAAATGCCGGCCGGCAAACAAATTGCATGAAAGCTTTTGAAGTTTACGGAGGAAAAAAACTCAGCGGGGAAATAGAACCTCAGGGTGCAAAGAACGAAGCATTACAGATCATCAGTGCTGTACTGCTCACCCCGGAGCCTGTAACCATCCGTAATATCCCCGATATATTAGATGTTAATCTATTGATCGATCTGCTGGCCGATCTTGGCGTTAAAGTAGATCGCATAGACAGGCACACTTGTGTTTTTGAAGCTAAGAATGTGCTTCTTGAAAAACTTGAAGATCCTGCTTTCCAAAAAAATAGCAGTCGACTCCGTGGCTCTGTCATGATTGCTGGTCCGCTTTTGGCCCGCTTCAAAAAAGCCTTCATCCCAAAACCAGGAGGAGATAAAATAGGCAGAAGACGCTTTGATACGCATATCATCGGTTTTGAAAAACTGGGTGTGAAGTTTCAGTATGAACAGGGAGAAGGGTTTTTCAGGCTCACTGCCGATCAGTTAAAGGGAACAGATCTCTTGTTAGACGAACCTTCAGTTACAGGTACGGCCAATATTATTTTTGCAGCTGTACTCGCCAAGGGTACAACGACAATATATAATGCAGCATGCGAACCATATATACAGCAGCTCTGTAAGATGCTGAACCGAATGGGTGCAAAGATCTCAGGAATCAAATCGAATCTGCTAACCATTCAAGGTGTTGATGCACTTTGCGGAACTGAACACACCATGCTTCCTGATATGATTGAAGTAGGTTCGTTCATCGGCTTGGCTGCGATGACGCAAAGCAACATCACGATCAAAAATGTTGGACTTGAACATCTCGGTGTGATCCCTCAAAAATTTCAACAACTGGGTATTGATATGGAGCTCAAGGGTGATGACATCATCGTTCGTGAGCAATCAGTTTATGAAATACAAAAATTTATCGACGGATCAGTTCTGACCATTTACGATCATCCATGGCCCGGTATGACACCGGATCTGTTAAGTATCTTGCTTGTTGTTGCGACACAGGCAAAAGGAAGTGTGTTGATCCATCAAAAAATGTTTGAGAGCAGATTGTTCTTTGTAGATAAGCTCATTGAAATGGGAGCAAGGATCATTTTATGCGATCCTCACCGTGCAGCAATTATTGGATTGGAAAGAGAGCAGGCATTGAGAGGCATCACGATGAGCAGTCCGGATATCCGCGCAGGCGTTGCCCTCTTGATCGCAGCACTCAGTGCAGACGGCAAGAGCATCATTCAAAATATTGAGCAGATCGACAGAGGATATCAACATATCGACACCAGGTTGAAGTCGCTGGGAGCAGAGATCAAACGTATCGACTCTTGATATCATGAATACTCCGGGAGATAAAAAGATCATCATTCTCACTGCTCCTTCAGGAGCAGGAAAAACCACTATTAAAACAAGGTTGCTTCATCAGATGGCAGATCGACTATCATTCAGCGTGTCGGTTACCACGAGAAAAAAGCGTGATGGTGAAGTTGACGGTGTTGATTATTTTTTTGTTGATGAAGCGAGTTTCAAAAACAATATTGATCAGCATCAGTTCATTGAATGGGAAATGGTATATCCCGGAATGTATTATGGGACTTCCGTTGAAGAGATCGATCGAATCTGGTCTGAAGGAAAAACTCCTGTACTTGATATCGATGTAAAAGGAGCAATGAATGTGAAGCGCATGTATGGGGACAAAGTATTATCGATTTTTATCGAACCTCCATCGATCGAAGTCCTTGAACAAAGACTCCAAAGAAGGGGAACAGATACTGCAGAGAACATCACGATGCGCATCAATAAGGCGAGAGAAGAGATGTCATACCGAAACAGTTTTGATAAGGTCATTCTTAATGATGATATTGAAAAAGCTACCGCCGAGACGAGACAACTGATTCAGGCGTTTATTGGTTGACGATAGCGCAATCCTGTAAGGAGATAATTCATGGAAACACTTTTATTACTTGGTATTTTGTTCGCTTTTACGCTGGCAGGTTTGTTCGCCGGCATTGAAGTTGGATTTGTATCACTGAACAGGCTTTCCATTGAACTGAGAAAAAAACAGCGATCAAAAAGTGCACAAACACTTTCCGACTATCTTGATGCACCCTCGAAGTTCATCAGTGCGATGATCGTTGGTATTTCGATCATGCTCGTGATATACGGATTGTTGATCGATGAGTGGCTTACGCCCTTGTGGATGAGTACAGAAAATTATCTGCCCGCAGAATTTGTTCCTTATTTTCTGTATATCAGAATCCTTTTTGATCTGCTTATTTCAGCTTCCCTGTTCTTGGTCTTCTTCTTCTTCTGCAGGGCTGTTTTTCGCGCAAAGAGTGATACACTGATGTTTTTCCTCACTCCACTTCTCAATTTTTTTTTCCGATTATTTTACCCGATCTCAGAACGATTTGTTGCAATCTCAGAATGGATATTGAGCAATATTATCAATGTACGTATCAGAAAAGACAAGAATAACTTTACGAGGCTAGAATTGGAGCATTTCATTCAGCAACGCAACGAACCTAAGTCGGAAAATGCAGAATTGAATACCGATCTCTTTGAAGCCGCACTCACGCTTCCTTATGTCAAGATCAGACAATGTTTTGTGCCCAGAAAAGAGATTGAAGCCATTCAGGTGAATGACTCGGTTCAGTCATTAAAAGATAAATTTGTATCCACCAACCTCAGCAAGCTGGTGGTGTATGACAAAAACATAGATAACATCATCGGGTATGTCCATCAGCTATCCCTGTTCAAGCAGCCAAGCAGTATTCGTTCTGTGATATTGAGCATTCCTGCTGTACCAGAGAGCATGACGGCTACTGAGTTGATGAACAGATTGATCAGAGAGCGAAGAAGCATGGCCTGGGTGGTAGATGAATTTGGAGGAACATCTGGAATCATTACAATGGAGGATTTGTTGGAAGAGATCTTTGGGGAGATCAAAGACGAGTATGATACAGAGGAATTAACAGAGAGGCAGATCACGGAGAACGAGTATGAATTTTCAGGTAGACTTGAAATGGATTACCTGATTGAAAAGTATGAGCTTGAGTTGGAAATGAACAGTTCTGAGACCCTATCGGGATATTTGATCCATTTTAATGAGTCGATCCCGAAAGTGAAGGAGAAGATCGTGATCGGGAAATACGAGTTCGAGATCCTTGAGGTTACAGATACGCGGATTGAATTGATCAGGATGAAGAAAGAAGATTGATCGCACGCATGAGATATAGGATCTTTCGATTATCTTTTATTAAACAGATATAATCATTAAATTTGCAAACTCAACAGCAAATTTAATTTGCAGTTGGTCCCGTAGTTCAATGCCTGCCAACCTTCGGTTGGCAAACCTGCCGCGGCAGGGATTCCGGTCGGGAAACTTTATCTTTGAAATATGATTGAGGTGTATGCAATTGTGAGTTTGACAAACACAGAAATTTATGTTGGCATGGCTTTAAGCGCTGAAAAAAGACTTAAAGAACATAACAACGGAAAGAATAGATATACGAAAGGCTTAAGACCATGGAAATTATTCAAGATTGAATATTTTCCAGATTGGAAAGAAGCTAGGTTAAGAGAGAAATATTTGAAATCAGGAGCTGGTAAAGAGTCTCTGAAATTGTTGGTCCCGTAGTTCAATGGATAGAATAGATGTTTCCTAAAGGTTCCAGTATTGTTAAGACGAAAAGATTGTCAATAGTCACAACTGGATTGGATTTTGGAAAATTGGGGTAATGAAAAATACCAAAGTGTGTAGCAGAAGTGTGTTGCAAATCGGTAAATTTGAAAAAAAATAATCCCGACAGGAAGGGAACGAGCGTTTCCTAAACGTGAGTTCCTTTATTAGGAATGATTTTTAATGAAATGTATAACTGACAGGGATTTGAAAAATTAGATGAACTGTAAATTGAGAAAGTGTGTAGCAAAAGTGTGTAGCAGGATAGTATATT
>JBKCFW010000166.1:0-23813 GCA_046303675.1 bacterium | reverse complement strand
CTTTTATTAATTTTTTGTAACTTTTCATCATCAATAAAGGAATGCTTTATTGACTTTGTCCAATTATCCTCGCTTGATCTTGTTTCAAGTGAACACACCAACCTACGCTAACCCTTTAAGAGCTCTTCGAGTAGCTGTTATTTGAATACTATGAAGCCACCGATTACAATTTCATCTATGTTCAGAAAAATAAAGATTGTTCCTCGTTGGATAATTCTATTCCTTGATCTTGTCTGCACTTTCGCAGCGATGATCTTGTCTTTTTTCTTACGAAACAATTTAGTGCTGTCGGTCTTTGACAGAAATGTCATGCTTCGTACAATGTTCATTTTATTGTTGGTCAATCTGATGGTATTTACCGCTCTTCGTACATACCGTGGGATAGTAAGGTATACTGGTCTACAAGATGGCCTCAGGGTCTTGGCCTCTGTTTTAATATCCACTGCCGCATTATTTTTTCTTCAGTTTTTGTATGAAGAAGAGCAACACAATCTCTCTCTTACAGGGTCGCTTCTCATTTTGTATGCAGCATTCAGTTTCCTGTTCATGTTAGGTTATCGAATCCTGGTGAAGCAAGGCTTCAGTGGTTTGAGAAACTATAATAAGTCCAGAAAACAAGTAGTAATTTTTGGGGCTGGCGAGGCCGGTGTTGCCACCAAACAAGTATTGGCCAATGATACCCGCACAGGATTTTCTGTGATGGCGTTTATTGATGATGATAAAAAGAAAAAAAGCAAATCGCTTGATGGGATATCCATCCTCTCTTTTGAACAGTTTAAGCAGATGGCTGAGAGAACACGTATCGATGAGCTTATCATATCAACTTTCTCCATTACTCCTGCACGCAAAAACGAGATTGTTGATTTTTGTCTTGATCATGATATCAATATCCTAACAGTGCCTCCATACTCAAAATGGTCGGATGGCGAGTTTGCGACCCGCCAATTGAGAACGATAAAGATCGAAGAGTTGTTGGAAAGAGATCCGATCGTTATTCATAATGAACAAATCGCACAGCAAGTCAAAGGGAAGCGGATTTTAGTGACTGGTGCGGCAGGTTCAATAGGCAGTGAAATTGTTCGTCAGTTGATCAAGTATTCTCCTGAGATCATTGTTTTATGCGATCAGGCTGAAACGCCTCTATATAACTTAGAGATGGAATTAAAGGAGTCTGGCGCTATCACGCAATGCATACCATACCTGACCAGTGTTAATCATTATTCCAGAATGGATACGTTGTTTGACAAATTCAAGCCACACCACGTATATCATGCGGCGGCATATAAGCATGTTCCGATGATGGAATTCAATCCTGTTGAATCTGTGCGTGTAAATGTATTGGGTACAAGGATGTTGGCAGATCTTTCCGTGAAACATGGTGTTGATCGATTCGTTATGGTATCTACCGATAAAGCAGTGAATCCTACGAACGTCATGGGTGCGACCAAACGCTTGGCTGAAATGTACGTACAAGGTCTGTCTATACAAGCACAGGGAAAAACAAAGTTTATCACAACCCGTTTTGGAAATGTATTGGGTTCTAATGGTTCAGTTATTCTGAGATTCAAAGAACAAATAGAAAATGGCGGTCCGGTAACGATCACTCATCCCAATATCACACGATATTTTATGACAATCCCTGAAGCTTGTCGCTTGGTGTTGGAGGCTGGATGTATGGGCAGGGGTGGAGAGGTTTTTGTTTTTGATATGGGAGATCCCGTAAAGATCTCTGATCTGGCTCATAAAATGATCAGACTATACGGCATGGTGCCCAACATAGATATTCAACTTACCTATACCGGATTGCGGCCAGGAGAGAAGCTTTATGAGGAATTGTTGATTGATGGAGAGAATGCTATCAAAACATATCATGAGAAGATCATGATCGCGAAAGTCAGGGATGTTGATTTTGGTAGCGTTTCTGCCTGTTTGTCGACGCTTTTTGATCATGTCAATCAGAATGCGGAAGAGGCGATATTGGTTGCAAAAATGAAAGAGGTGATTCCTGAGTATATCAGCAATAACAGCATTTTTGAAGAATTGGATGTTGCCAAAATAGTTGCATTCAAGTAACCCTATATCTACCTGGTAGTTTCGTTCTTCTTTGTTTGAGCGAATTGCTTCTTGCTCAGTATTCTATTTTTAGTCAACTTTGAACTTTCTGTAACGTTTATTATTATGTAATTTAGGATCATTGATCTTGGGGGGTCATCAATCTACCTAAAGATCTTGTCCAATCATTCATAATAATCCTTCGTTTATGAAACCTTCAATCAAAAAAGTAGCCGTATTGGGAAGTGGCGTGATGGGTTCCAGGATAGCCTGTCATTTTGCAGGGGTAGGGTTACCGGTATTGCTTCTTGACATTCCTTCCCCGGATACAGTACCGGGTGCAAAAAAAGCCGATCGTGACAAGCTGGTCAATACGGCATTGCAAGCAGCAATCAAATCAAATCCTTCCCCGGTATACACAAAAGATGTTGTAAAAAAAATCACCACAGGAAATCTGGAGGATGATCTGTCTCAAATTGCTTCATGCGACTGGATTATTGAGGTTGTCGTGGAAAGACTTGATATCAAGAAACAGTTGTTTGAACAAGTGGAGAAGTTCCGTACTCCCGGAACCATCATCACCTCAAATACTTCCGGTATACCCATCAACATGATGGTTGAAGGACGTTCTGATGATTTTAAGCAACATTTTTGCGGGGCTCACTTCTTCAATCCTCCCAGATACCTCAGGCTTTTAGAGATCATTCCTACGCCTCATACGACACAATGGGTGACAGACTTTCTCATGACCTATGGTGATCTTTATTTAGGTAAGACCACTGTGTTGTGTAAAGACACGCCGGGTTTTATAGCCAATCGTATCGGAATTTTCGGGATCATGTCTTTGTTCGGTACCATGGAAAAGATGGGGATGACGATTGATGAAGTAGATGCACTTACAGGTCCAATAATCGGACGGCCCAAGTCTGCGACTTTTCGCACAGCTGATGTAGTGGGCATTGACACGATGGTTCATGTGGCAAACGGATTGTTTGAAAATTGCGCTGATGATGAATCACGGCCACAGTTCAAGATCCCTGAGTGGTTAAATAAAATGGTAGCCAACAAATGGCTGGGCGACAAAACGGGTCAGGGTTTTTTCAAAAAGACAAAAAATGCTTCAGGCGAGAAGGAGATATTAACACTGGATCTGAAGACGATGGAGTATGGTCCAAGAAAGAAGCCTAAATTTCCTACAATTGATGCTGCAAAGGGCATTGATGATCTTCCGACAAAACTGAAGATGTTATGTTCTTCTCCAGACAAGGTGGGAGATTTTTATCGCAGTTTTCATTATGGGCTTTTCTCTTACATTTCAAATCGCATCCCTGAAATTTCAGACAAGGTATTTAGTATCGATGATGCAATGATGGCCGGTTTTGGCTGGGAGATCGGAGCATTTGAGTCATGGGATGTTCTTGGTGTTGAGAAAACAATTGCAGCGATGAAGAATGCTGGTTATAGCGTTGCAGGTTGGGTTGACGAAATGCTCGCCAGTGGGAAAAGCAGTTTTTATATTGTAAAGGATGGTAAGCGGTTTGCTTATTCCCCGATCACAAAGGAGTACGAGTCTGTGTATGCACCCGGACAAGAAAGCGCATTTATTGTCATGAAAAACTTTGCTGGTCAACAGGTTTGGAAAAATAGTGCATGCAGAGCCTATCATCTTGGGGATGACGTACTCGGACTTGAATGGTATACCAAAATGGGAAGTATTGGGGGAGAGGTGCTGGAAGGTATTCAAAGGACGATAACTTTAGCAGAGGAAAAATATAAGGGACTTGTCATCGCCAACGAAGGAAATAACTTCTCTGCAGGCGCAAATGTGGGAATGATTTTCATGCTGGCTATTGATCAGGAATATGATGAACTGGATATGGCGATACGATTGTTTCAGAACAGTATGATGCGGGCGAGATATTCGTCTGTTCCAGTCGTCGTTGCTCCACATGCCTTATCGCTTGGAGGTGCTTGTGAATTAAGTCTGCACTCTGATAAGATCTGTGCTGCTGCTGAGACGTATATTGGCCTTGTAGAGTTGGGAGTAGGATTGATACCAGGAGGGGGTGGTACAAAAGAATTTGTACTGCGTGCTGCAGATGAAATGCATGAAGACGAGCCTGAAACCATTACGCTGAAAAATCGCTTCACTGCCATCGCAACTGCAAAAGTTGCCACTTCTGCTGCAGAAGCTTATGAATTGGGGATCATGAGAAAGGGACGTGATGAGATAGTGATGAATCAAGGGCGAAGAATAAGCGCTGCTAAAAAATCTGTAATTGAATTGTATGACAATGGATACGTAATGCCAGTGCAGCGTAAAGACGTGAAAGTACTTGGCCGATCAGCACTTGGTGCATTGCTTTCAGGTATTCACATCATGGAACAAGCCCAATATGCAACAGGGCATGATGCTTTCGTTGCCAGAAAGCTTGCATACGTAATGTGTGGAGGAGATCTGAGTGAACCATCATTCGTCTCAGAGCAATATCTGCTCGATCTGGAGCGTGAAGCTTTCTTAAGTCTATGTGGAGAGCGAAAGACATTAGAGCGTATTCAGTCTGTGCTGAAAGGCGGTAAGCCTATTAGGAATTAGGGGTTAAAAAAATTTTCGCTCTATGCGCGAAGTTAAAATAATAAACCCCTTTTAAAAAGGGGTTTATTATTTAGGGTTAACTGGAAGTGTCTTTACTGTACAACTTTTCTAACTCCGGTATTTCCGCCACCATTCAAGGTGAGATCATGCGGTTTATTAGTTTTCCATGCTCCTCGAGTAAAGTCGGGGTAGTTTACAGTTTTAGATTTTTTTGCTACAGATGCTTCGCTTAATGGTCCGGCTGCACTCCATGATGCAGCATCATATACATCCTGATCCAGTGGAAGTCCATTGCGCAAACAGTCAATCAATCTCCAGTCCATCATAAAGTCCATTCCGCCGTGTCCACCTACACTTTTTGCGATATCTCCGATATGTTTTACGATTGGCAATGTATATTGTTCTTCATACTTTTTCATGGTCGCTGCATCAGCCCACTCATGTCCAAGAGCAATGCGACCTGGTTCTGGCCATTTTTGTGCAACGCCCTTCGTTCCACTGATCAAGTGAATTCTGGAATAAGGCCTTATTGATGAAACATCATGCTGTACCATCAGTGTTCTGCCTAACTCTGAACGAATGATGGTCGTATTCATATTGCCTCTATAGGGCCTGTTTGTATATTGTTTGTAGAAATCGTCTTTACTTGCAAGATCATTGACGATAGGAGCCATCGAAAAGTCATTTGAGCTCATGCTTACCAAGTGATCGAATTTGTCACCACGATTGATGCTAAGGCATTGTGAGATCGGGCCCAGTCCGTGTGTAGGATAAAGACTGCCATTCCTGGTTGCATTTTCGTTCATTCTCCACATGTCTTTGTAGCCAGACTTGCTCAGCAGGAGTCCGTTTAATTCATGGATGTATGCACCTTCAGCATGAACAAGGTCTCCAAAAAGTCCATTACGTGCCATGTTCAAGGTAATTAGTTCAAAGAAGTCATAGCAGGTATTTTCCAGCATCATCATGTGCTTCTTTGTTTTTTCAGAGGTCTCGACCAGTTCCCAACATTCATCAATTGTTTTTGCTGCAGGAACTTCAGACACCGCATGCTTATCGTTTTTCATGGCATAAACTGCCATTGGTGTATGCAAGTGCCATGGGGTGGTGATATAAACAAGGTCTACCAGATTTGATTCACAAATTGCCTTCCATCCTTCCTCGCCGGAGTATGACTTGGCTTTTGGAAGCCCTTTTTTTGTAAGTATTTCTTGTGCACTTTCAACCCTTTCCGGATACTTATCACACAATGCAGTAATCTCAACTCCCTCAATGTAGCTTAATCGATCAACCGCACCTGGCCCTCTCATGCCAAGTCCAATCACCGCAACACGAACAGTCGGAAGTTTCGGAGCGGCAAACCCACACATATTAAATGTTGCGGGAGCTGTTTCTGTTGTGTTCATTGAAAATCCATCTGCAGGCATTGCTGATGCAATAGCACCTCCACCCAGGGCCATATTTTTTATGAAAGAGCGTCTGTTGGTACTCATAAAAAGTAGTTGTTTTAATGATTAAGCTTAAAGATAAGAAAATCAAAGATTCAGCCAATAGTTCAACTTTAAAACTATTGCCCTGTTTTTATTCCTCATGAAAGGATCGGTGAAGTAATTATCACTGTATACGATGAACAGATCGCTCATTGGTTTGTATCGCCACTGTAACCTGCTGTTGATGTTGAAATTGTTGCGTTGGTTGTTGTATTGAATGAATGTGGTCCAGAAAAGATTGTTTGAAAAGTTGATCTCAGTTCTGGGGGCGATTAAGAAAAGGTCATTTTTCCCATATGGTTCGGGAAATGTAAGCTTAGCATGTTGCACTGCAATGGTAAAGTTGCCCCATGGCTGTACCCTGTAATTCACGCTAAATTCATAGCGCAGCAAATTGCCGTTAAAAAACTCTCCAATTTCCATATCGGTCTTGAACGATAATTTTTTTCTTGTGTCGGAGCTGTATGTTAGTCCGGTGCTCTTTGCTCCATACCTTCCCGGTGGTATGGGAGTCTTATCGGTGAAAGAAGTATTGAACAGCAGATGATTCACATTGTCGTGAAGATGCAAAACAAGGTTGGATGTATTTCTATATGAAAATTGAAATTCGAGATCATGTGTTTTTTCGTTCAGGGTTCCGTCAAGGTTAAAAACAGAAAAATTTTCTAACCTGATCGCGATTTGGTTTAAGCGACCTTTCGAAGGATAAAAGGTGTATTTATTTTCATTATATACCATTTGAAAACCTTTTCTGATCACCGTGTCCAACAGTGCATCATAGTTTTCAATACGATTCACAAAGCCCATGTCGGCGTGATATTTATCGGTGATCTCCCCGACATCTATGAGCGTTGTTAGTTTTTTGCCAAAATATCCACCTCCTGCACTGGCATAATATTGTGGCGTTTTTATTTGAGGTTTGAATGATGCGTGATAAGTTGACCACCCATTCCATTTGCCTGACTTGTCAATGAATATATATTCAAGTCCACTGTTTCTTCCGAACTGATCCTGTGTGTTTGTTTGATTATTTTTTTGACTGCCTGTCGTTTCCCTGTTGAGAAAATATCCTTTTAATATAGATCTTGCCTGTACCTGCTGGTTAAAACTGACTGCTGTATAGTTTTGTGCGGCGGTACTTTCAGTTTCTTTTGTTTGCATACTCATTGCGCCGATCCTGGTTTTTTTGGTCAGATTACCACTGATTCTTGCTCCACCCAGAATAGGTATCCTATTTCCATTGTTGTCAAGTCCGATCGATCTCGAATAAAATGGTTTGATGGGAGGAATGCCAAAACTAGAGAAGAGGTCATCATTCTCCAGAAAGAATGTCCTTCGTTCCGGAAAAAAAATATCAAATCTGGTGAGGTTGGTCACCTGTCTATCCACCTCAACTTGTGAGAAGTCGGGATTGAATGTCAGATCGAGATTCAGTGCCGGACCAAGGGCAACCTTTGCATCAAAGCCTGCATTCAATTTGCTGCTAGTGCCAATTGATTCTTCTTTGAATTGCTGCACTGAGGAGGTCATGTATGGTATCAGGGAAATATTTGTTCCGGGCAATGGAGGTGGATTGTCCCACACCAGCGCACCTGAGTAACCAAAGTCGAAAAATGGAAAATTAATGGGCATGTCTGTCCAGGTAGAATATTCATTATTCTTTGCATCAGTCCTAAGCACATTCATCCCCCACGTTTTTTTTCCTTCCTTGTACCTGAGCGTACTGAATGGTATGGCGATCTCTGCTATCCAGTAGGTTTCATGTCTGGTTGTTGCTGAATACCATTTGTTGTCCCAGCTAAAAGACAATGGCTCCATACTTGCTCCTACCACAACCAGGTCTTCTGATTGTACATTATATGGGGTGATTGAAAAGAGAAAGCCATTTGTTCGTTGGTTCACTGGATCTAAGGCTATGGTCACCGCATCTGTATCAAAAAATCCCTGATCTCTTTTTAATGTTTGTACAATATGAAAATTGGTATCAAGTGCCTTTATGGCGAAGTAGATGAAATGGTCATCATAGGAAACCTTTACCTCTGTTTGTCGTTTTGGTCGACCGACATCATTTGGCCATTTCATGAAGAAATCGCCACCACTCTTTGCATCCTTCCATGTTGATTCATCAAGAAGGCCATCAATTTTTATTTGGTCAACTGCCTTGTTAACGATGGTTTGAAACTGCTCCTGAAACTTCATGCCATCTTGTCCAACAACGGCAAGGGTGATGAAGATTAATATGCTTGCAAAGAGAGTTTTTCTTATCATATAGATTCAGACATCCTTAAGGAGTCACAAATTTCGGTATTTGCAGCCTATTTCTTGTCGTCTGTTTGAGTTCTTATGGACTATTTGACGAGCATTTTCAAATTTCCCTAACTTAGACCATGCTCTACCGGTTCGCTTACTGCTTAATGTGGATCACCTTCAAGATCTTTTTCAGGCGCATTGATGTGGTGGACCAGCATAAACTTGATCATAGTCAGCCAGCGTTGCTCATTGCAAACCATCCTGCCTCATTTCTTGATGCCATGGTATTGGCGGTTTTTTTAAAGAGGCCTGTATACTTCTATGTTCGTGGTGATATATTCAAGCACCCGTTGGTTTATAAGATCTTTACCATGCTTCACATGATCCCTATTTTCAATCAAGGTGATGGGATGGCCAATTTGTCGAAGAACCAGCAAACTTTTGAAAGGGGGAGGGGTATACTCTCAACAGGAAAACTCCTACTCGTTTTTCCGGAGGGCTTCAGTAGGCTGTCTAAAGAATTGGCGCCATTCAAGAAAGGAGCTGCCAGGGTTGCATTGCAAGCAGCGTTTGAGGATCCCAAGGCAGTCGACTTACATATCCAATCTATAGCCATCAATTATTCATCACATGCACTGGGTGCGAATCTATTCATTCGTGTGGGTGAACGGAGAGACATTACAAGCTATCAACAGCTGTATATGGAGTTTCCTGCAAAGGCGATCAATAAGCTCACGATGGATATGTTTGAGCTCTTTCACAATAACGTGATCCATGTCAAACAGGGGGATAGGACTGCGGTGGTAGAGGAGGTCATGCGCATGTTGTATAATAATGTTGGTTTTAAAAGTCATGAGTTTTTTCAACGATCAAGGGATCTGTGTACTGAAGTTTCAATGATGAGTGAAGATGAGTTCAGCCAGTATGAATTGTTGCTATCAGAACAAAAGAGGCAGTTGAATATGTATAGGCTGACAGATAAGGCTTTGACTACCCAATCAACTATAAAAAATTCTTTGCTTTGGTATACAGTTTGTATGTTCCCATTATTTATTGTAGGATTGATTATTTGGTGGATACCCGGGAAAATATCGAAATGGATCGCAGACAATACGGTGACCAGAGAAGATTTTTATACAAGTGTTCATTGTGGTGTTTCAGGAGTGTTTGGTTTCATATGGTGGACAGTTATTTCTATCGTTGCGCTTATATACAGCAATACCTTTATTTCGATGCTGATCCTGTCATCTCCGTTTTTCGCTTATACAGCCCTTCGTTGGCAGGAGCAAGCAGATCTGTTATTGACTTTGATGAGGCTTCGGAAAATTGATAGTGTTGTGATTGATGAATTGAAATCCAGAAGAAGCAAAATATTGACTCAATGATCTTTCAATAGATCAGGTCTTCTCTCTTCTGTTCGCTTAACTGCCTGTTCGTAACGCCATTCATCAATCTTTTTATGATCACCGCTTAACAGCACTTCTGGCACTTTCAAGCCCCTGAAATCTTCAGGTCTTGTATAGACTGGTGGGGCAAGCAAATTATCCTGAAAGGAATCGAATAGCGCGGATGTCTCGTCATTAAGTACTCCAGGTATCAGTCTGCCAATTGCATCAACCAATACTGCTGCTGCAAGCTCGCCACCACTGAGTACAAAATCTCCGATCGAGATTTCACGGGTAACATATTGGTCCCTTATCCTTTGATCAATCCCTTTATAGTGCCCACAAATAAGCAATATGTTTTTTCTGAGTGATAGCGTATTTGCGGTGCCTTGATCAAATAATGTTCCATCCGGGGTTAGATAAATTATTTCATCAAAAGCTTCTTCCCGGCTGAGTTCTTCTATTGCCTTTGCGATCGGCTCGCACATCAGTACCATCCCTGCTCCACCACCAAATTGGTAGTCATCCACCATGCCATATTCATTCACAGCCCATTTTCGCAATTGATGAACGGTAACATTCAATAGTCCTTTTTGGTGTGCTCTTTTTAGTATGGAGTGGCTAAGTGGACTCTCCAATAATTCTGGAACTACACTGAGAATATGGATGTTCATATGAATAAAATATATGTTATTCTTATTGAGTTGTACGATGAGGTATATCAGAGATGATTTTTCCTGATGGATAATAACCATCTCATGTTATTATTCATTTAGAAAATCTCCGATATCCCTTCTGTCTTTTTTTGTGGGCCTTCCGATTTTCGAGAGTCTTTTCCCTGAATAAAAACTGGCTGACTGAAAAGCGATACGTTCTTTTTCCTCAGGAGGTGTCAGGTCGGCGTAATAGTTTATTGCTTCACTATAACGAACTCTTTTAAACAAGAGATCTACCACTTGTATGACCCATCTCTTATCTTCAGTCTTTACTTCATACTCATCTCCAATGCGAACGATCCTTGATGCCTTAACTGCTTCATTGTTAAATTTCACCCTGCCTTTTTCACATGCGGTTGAAGCGGCACTCCGGGTTTTAAACAACCGAATGGCCCACAAGTATTTATCAATGCGGAGTTTTTCAATCTCGCCCATCCTTATTTTTTGTCAACTAATTCAGAAAAGAATTTATGGAAATACGGAATGGTTTCTATGCCCCTATAATAATTATACAGATCGTATTTTTCATTGGGTGAGTGAAGGTTGTCGCTGTCAAGTCCAAATCCCATAAAAACAATTTTCACACCAAGTTCTTTTTCAAATAATGAACAAATGGGAATGCTTCCTCCGCCCCTTACCGGCACGGGTTCTTTTCCAAAAGTGGTTTCAATGGCTTTGGCTGCTGCCTTGTATCCTGTTGAGTCGATCGGCGTCAGATAAGGCTCGCCACCATGGTGCTCTGTTGCTTTAACCGTAACACCCTCAGGTGCAATTGTCCTGAAATAATTAAGTAGTAATGCAGTAATTTTTTCTGATGATTGATTCGGGACCAACCTTGCTGATATCTTGGCAGTTGCCTTGGATGGCAGCACTGTTTTTGCACCTTCTCCAGTATACCCACCCCAGATACCATTGACCTCAAGGGTTGGGCGGATTCCTGTTCTCTCGTTTGTGCTATAGCCTTTTTCACCAAATGTGGCATTGATGCCAAGATCTTTTTTATATTCTTCTTCATTGAAGGGGGCCTTTGACATCAGCGCTCTTTCTTCTTTGCTCGATTCGATCACGTCATTATAGAATCCGGGAATGGTGATATTATTGTTTTCATCATGACATGAGGCGATCATTTTGGCAAGGATAGTAGCAGGGTTAGCTACGGCACCACCATACACGCCGCTGTGCAGGTCACGATTTGGCCCGGTAACTTCAACTTCGATATAACTAAGTCCGCGTACTCCTGTATCAATTGAAGGGGTCTCCATACTGATCATGGAGGTATCACTGATCAGTACAACATCAGCTTTTAGCAGCTCTTTATTTGTGGCTACAAATGTTGCAAGATTGGGAGATCCAATTTCTTCCTCGCCCTCAATACAAAATTTGATATTGGTGTTCAGGTTTCCTGTTTGCACCATTATTTCAAGAGCTTTTACATGCATGTAGAATTGTCCTTTGTCATCACAGGCACCTCTGGCATAGATCTTTCCATCCTTTACAATTGGGTCAAATGGTCCGCTGTGCCATAGCTCCAGCGGATCTGCCGGTTGAACATCGTAGTGCCCATAAACCAGCACAGTTGGCCATGCAGGGTTCGATATTTTTTCTCCATACACGATGGGGTGACCGGGCGTTTCATAGATAATAGCGTTGTCGGCACCTGCATCAAGCAATGTTTTTTTTACCGCTTCCGCACACTTACGCATATCTTGTTGGTGTTCTGACTTTGCACTGATTGAAGGGATCTTCAATAGATCGATCAACTCATTCAGGAACCGATCCTTGTTGTCTTCCAGATATTGACTCATGTATTGTTTTTTTATTATTCAAACAGGCCTGACCCAGGCATTTCTCTTGCCAACACGTTGTAGTCTATTTTTTTAACCAATTTTATACGGTTTGCTTATTTATACTTTTCAAACCTTTCTTCAACGAATTTCCAATTGACAAGATTGAACCAGTTGTTCACGTATTCGGCACGTTTATTTTGATATTTCAGGTAATATGCATGCTCCCATACGTCAAGTCCTAGCAGAGGAAAGCCTTTGATTGGTGATGCATCCATTAGTGGGTTGTCCTGATTCGGTGTTGATCCGATCTGCAGGGCCTTCTTTTCATCCAGGTATAGCCAGGCCCAACCACTTCCAAAGCGGGTCATTGCGGCCTCGCTCATTTTTGCTTTGAAGTTGTCGTAGCTTCCAAATGTTTTTGTAATGGCAGATTTTAAAACACCTTCGTGTAATGGTGTTCCGGGTGCTTGCATGGACTGCCAGAATAACTCATGATTGTAGTGCCCCCCACCATTGTTGCGCATTTTTACAGAGTATGAGGAGATATTGTTCAAGATCTCTTCCAGGCTAAGTGATTTTCCTTTAAGCTCAGCAGCAGCTGCTTCGTTCAGGTTTTTTGTATAAGCTGCTGCATGTTTGGTATAGTGGATCTCCATTGTTAACGCATCAATCACTGGTTCAAGTGCCTGGTAAGCGTATGGCAGCGTTGTTTGCTTGAACATCGGTTGATCGTTAATAGTTGAAGCCATAACTCCCTTTGGCAAATTGGAAAGCAATCCAACTGCAATTCCACTTTGGAATGTTGAGGCGATGAACTTTCTTCTGGAGGAATTCTTTTTCATGGTGTTATTTATTTTTAAAATTACTGTTAAACGGCGATATTATTCTTTTCGAAATGACTGCTCTGAGCAGTTTTGTGACCCTGAAATAAAATTCATTGTTCAACAACGCCGAATCGTTCATTGCCTTATACACCAGAAACAATCCCATTGGAAGCAGGGTGTAGCTAGCCATCCATATTCCGGTGAATGGAGACATCAGACCTTGGCGGACAAATTTTTCTCCAAACATGTTGAGCAAATGAAAGATCAGGAAGAAAATAACAGCTACAACCAGTGGCATTCCAAGTCCACCTTTTCTGATGATCGATCCTATAGGCGCACCGATCAGGAACAATACAATACAGGCGAATGATAGCGAAAATTTTCTATGCCATTCAACTTTAAATGACCTTAGTTCATCCACCCTCAACTTGTGGTCGATCGCGATGATATCCATTGAGCTTTTCACCATGTTCAGCTTATTTACTCCGTTGCTCCTGACAACTTCTTTTACAGAATCGGGCAGACTGGAGTAATAATTGACCATATTTTTTGGTAGCCTTGTTGTTCCTTGTTGCCAACCTGATGAGAAATGTTTGCCAAAGAGAAAATAGGATGATATCTCTCTGTCCATTCTGTCTGTTGCGATTGTATCAATGGATTTTTTAATCGAGTCGATCGACTTAGAAAGCTGTTTTACATTCATCATTTGCCGACTGCTCTCAAACATGCTGTCAGGTGTTTTCAGTACATCAAAACTACTCAGGTCAAATACTTTTTTGTATTGTTTGAAGCCTAATCTGTAATAATCAGTCTTGACAGTATTCATGCTTCCTTTTTCCTGATATCGCCAACCATTTTCCAAATTGAACTCAAGAAACTTCTTATCATCACTGATGCTCATCGTCCCTTTTTCCGCGATGATAATATTGTCTTGTAGGGAGTATTGATTTTCGTAAATGATGATATTGCTGATTTTTTTCCCGTCCGACTCTTTTTTCCCCACCTTGATCGCATATCCCGGGATCTTATCGTAAAAAATCCCCTCCTTGATATCGAACGCAGGTTTCGCCAACCTGATGTCATATAGCATCGTCGTGAATTTGAGATTTGCAACCGGAATGATATAGTTGGCGATAAAAAATGCAAACAGGCTAATAACAACTGAGGTAACAAGCAACGGACGCATGAACCTGAGCAGAGGGATACCGGATGATTTAATGGCCACCAGTTCAAAACTTTCGCCCATGTTGCCGAACGTCATGATCGATGAGATCAGAATGGATATGGGGAGTGCATACGGTATTACGGTTGCTGTGACATAAGCGGTTAATTCAACAATGCTGCTGAACTCAAGTCCCTTTCCAACCAGGTCATCAATATATTTCCAGAAAAATTGCATCACCAATACAAAAACGGTGATGAAGAAGGTCGCTATAAACGGACCAACAAAAGCCTTAAGAACGAGTTTATCAAGTTTCTTCAGCATGCTTAGTTACCCAGCCTGTGAAACAGGTCATGTACCTGAAAGTTCCAGAGCCTGGTTTGGTCTGCGATCTCTTTTTTTTCGGCGAAGTCTTTGATCACAAGTATGGTCTGGTTGCTCACTTCAGATTTCTCTATCGAAAATTCAAAGTATTCATCCTTGGGCATGTGCAGCCAATGAAAACGGATGAATTTGTTTTCTTCAGATTCAAGGACTTCTGCCTTATCGGTAGAGCCATTCCATGAAAAGCTGAAAATATTATCTCTTTCATCGACTCTATCTGCAAACCACTCCTGCAAACCTGCGGGAGTTGAAAGGAACTCATAAAGAATGCTTGGGGAACACCTCACTGGAAACTCTATCGAAAATAACTGTTTACTCATGTTGTTGATTTGTCACGTTGCATTGTTGCTTGTGTGCACCTTGCAATGATATATAATTAATCCAATTGTAAAAATATAATTTGATGTTTCTTTCCAACTTTTTTATGGTGGTTTTCCCCAGTGGGCTGGTTGAGATGCAATATGCAGACAATCAATGAAATAGGCCCAGTAAACTTCAACTTTTTTACTTTTTAGATTGGCTTTAACAATATTTTGTGTTTGCGTTTCCGGACCTATTTTGACTGTGCGTTTTACAATGGAGAAAATGTAAAGTGGAATTCATGAACTGGTCATTCATGCATTCAACTGGATGTTATAAGACAGGTGCTGGATTGAATAAACATCGTCGTTAATTCCTAACTTTGTCATCTTTGAACATCCGCGGATGTTCATCTTTTTTTAAAGCTGATTATATGTTTGAGAATTTAACGGACAAGATCGCTTCGGCATTCAAGCAGATCAAGGGTGAAGGAAGGATAACCGACCTCAACATTGCCAATACCGTTAAGGATATCCGAAAAGCGCTGTTGGATGCCGACGTAAATTTCAAGATCGCAAAAGAATTTACGGACAAGGTCAAGGATAAAGCTATTGGCCAGAAAGTACTCACGGCAGTCAGCCCGGGTCAATTGATGGTGAAGATCGTTCAAGACGAGCTTACTGAATTGATGGGTGGGGAGGCCAGTAATTTCGATATTTCCGGAAGTCCGGCTGTCATACTTATCGCTGGTTTGCAAGGTTCAGGTAAGACAACCTTCAGTGGCAAGTTGGCCAACTATCTCAAAACCCAAAAGGGAAGATCGCCTTTGTTGGTGGCTGGTGACGTGTACAGACCTGCAGCGGTTGACCAGCTTAAGGTGTTGGGTGGTCAGATTGGTGTTGATGTTTATGCGGAGCCAGATAACAAGAATCCGCTGTTGATTGCAGAGAATGCACTCAAACATGCAAAGTCCACAAACAAAAATATTGTCATCATCGATACGGCGGGCCGGTTGGCCATTGATGAAGAGATGATGAATGAAGTTGCGGGTTTAAAATCGGCCTTGAAACCACAGGAGATCCTTTTTGTGGTTGATTCCATGACCGGACAAGATGCGGTTAATACTGCAAAAGCGTTCAACGAGCGGCTGGATTTTACGGGTGTTGTGTTAACCAAACTGGATGGTGATACACGCGGTGGTGCTGCGCTGTCCATTAAATACACAGTACAAAAGCCGATCAAGTTTGTGAGCAGCGGTGAGAAGATGGAGACATTGGATGTATTCTATCCCGACCGTATGGCCCAGCGTATTTTGGGAATGGGGGATATTACTTCATTGGTAGAAAAGGCTCAGGCGCAGTTTGATGAAGAGCAGACCAGAAAACTGGAACGCAAGATCAGGAAAAACCAATTTGATTTTCAGGATTTCCAGGATCAGTTGCAGCAGATCAAGAAGATGGGTAATCTGAAGGACCTGATCGGAATGATCCCTGGAATGGGTAAGGCAATGAAGGATATTGATATCAGTGATGATGCGTTCAAGGGCGTAGAGTCTATCATCAGTTCAATGACCCCTTTTGAGCGATCAAACCCTGATGCTATCGATCCTAGCCGGAAGAAAAGGATCTCCAAAGGATGTGGGCGAAGCATGGACGAGGTCAATCAGTTCTTCAAACAATTTGAACAGATGAAGCAGATGATGAAGAATATGAACAACATGCCTGCTATGCCCAAGTTTGGCAGACGTTGATCTGGAATAGCTTCTTCAACAAAATTGTTGCATTAAGTTTGTTTTCTCGCACTGGCCAGCGTTACATAATTTGGTCATTTATCACAATCTCCATACATTTGCCCCCGTATTAGTAAACCTATTTTTAAATCACCCAATAAAAATTTTTATTTTTTATGGCTGTTAAGATCCGACTCCAGCGTCATGGAAGCAAAAAACGTCCCTTTTATTTCATCGTAGTAGCTGACGCCCGTGCACCCCGCGATGGAAAATTCATTCAAAAAATTGGCACTTACAATCCGTTGACGCATCCTGCAACAGTGCTGGTTGACCGTCAGAAAGCTCTTGAGTGGCTGGACAATGGTGCTCAACCAACAGACACTGTTCGCAAGATCCTTTCTTCAAAAGGCGTATTGTATCTCAAGCACCTTCTTCGTGGCGTAGGTCTTGGTCTATTTGATCAGGCTACAGCTATGACAAAATTCGAGAGCTGGTATCAGGAACAAGAAACCAAGGCAAGAGAGCGCCAAGAGTCTATTGCTAAAGAACGTCGTGAAAGACGTCGTGCTCAGACAGCAGCGGCTTCTCGTCCGAAAGCGCCAAAAGTGGTAGTTCCAGAGGCAGTTGAACCATCTGCTCCCGCAGCAGAATCAGCTCCAGAAGCTGAGGCTCCAGCTGAATAACATATTCAAACTATCTTTAAAGCCTCGTTCTGAACGGGGCTTTTTTATGCCCATGGAAAATTATGTTAACATCGGTTCTCTGGTAGCCACCTTTGGAATTAAAGGGGAGATGGTATTGAAACATCATCTCGGGCAGTCTGCTAGCCTGACCGGAATTAAAGCTGTTTTCATTGAGACTTCCCTCGGAAAATTTATGCCTTATTTTATCTCATCAGCCAAGGAAAAAAACGCTGAAGAAATACTCATAGGATTTGAGGGAATTGAAAGCCCTGAGAAAGCAAAGTCGCTGCTTAGAAAAAAAGTCTGGCTGAAAGAAGAGGATGTCAAAAAAACAGCTTCTTCCAATGCGGCGATCTCGCTGCTGGGATTTCAAATATATGACAAGAAAAAACTACTCGGTAAGGTCCTTGAGGTCATCGAACAGCCAGTGCAGATCCTGTTGCGAATAGAGATTGACAAAAAAGAAGTATTGGTACCGATCAATGAGAGTACTTTAATTGGTATCGATCATAAAAAAGAGAAAATAGACGTTGATCTGCCGGATGGACTTCTTGATATTTATCTAACTTGATGTTGGAATTCGTATCCGACATGTCAGACAAGCAAACGTATATTGCCCATTTCGATCTTGATGCTTTTTTTGTTTCTGTCGAGCGACTGCTTGATCCATCGCTGGTTGGCAAACCACTCATACTTGGGGGGAGTCGCGAGCGCGGAGTAGTGAGCACTTGCAGTTATGAAGCGAGGCAGTTTGGCGTTCGCTCTGCCATGCCCATGTCAAAAGCAATAGCCCTTTGTCCGCAGGCTATCGTAATGAAAGGCTCCCGAGGACAATACAGCAAATATTCCCAATGGGTCACTGATGTCATCGCAGCCAAAGCACCTCTGCTTGAAAAGGCATCCATTGATGAGTTCTACATCGACCTCACCGGGATGGATAGGTTTTTTGATCCACTGCAGTGGACGATCGACATGAGAAATGAGATCATGGATACAACAGGATTGCCCATCTCATTCGGATTGGCTTCCAATAAAATGGTTGCAAAAATGGCCACCAATTTTGCCAAACCAAATGGATATATCCAGGTGCTGCCGGGCAAGGAGCAGGAGTTTCTCGCACCATTGTCTGTTGGTGATATACCTGGAGTAGGAGAGCATATGCTTAAGAGTTTGCATACACTGGGCATCTTCACTATTCGTGATCTTTCTTTGTATCCCAAACACCTGCTGGAACAATATTTCGGTAAATACGGTGAAGTATTGTCGCAAAAATCCATGGGTATCTATACAGGTGCAGTGCAAGAATATCATGAGGCGAAATCAATCTCTACAGAGCATACTTTCTCTGAAAACATCGGCGATATTGATCTTCTTCAGAAAGAGTTGATGGGAATGACAGAAAAATTGGGTCATGAATTGAGGGAAGATGGAAAGATGACACGCTGTGTAGCAGTAAAGATCCGGTATCCTGATTTTGAAACCCACACCAAGCAAAAGGCGGTTGAGGCAACATCCTATGATGATGAACTCATCAACGTCGTAAAGGAACTTTTTGAACAGCTGTACACAAAGCATAAGCTGGTCAGACTCATCGGTGTTAGATTCAGTGACCTCAAGCCGAAGAGTGTACAAACTACACTTTTCGACAACCGTGTTCGAAAAGACAAGTTGTATGATGCAATTGATGAGGTTAAAAATCGTTTCGGAAGACAATCACTTGGCAGAGGCAGCTGAACCTTTTAATATGCTAAATCGCATAAAAATCTACTAAAATTGTAGAGTAATGTTTTTTTCCTATTTTTGTAGGATAAATATTTTACGATGGGACTACATTTAGGAGATGATGCTCCAAATTTCAAGGCGGTAACTACAGCAGGAGAAATAGATCTTTATGAATACTTGGGCGATGGCTGGGGTGTATTGTTTTCGCACCCTGCTGATTTCACACCCGTATGTACAACTGAGTTGGGTCGCACTGCTTTGCTAAAGGAAGAGTTTGCTAAGCGCAATGTAAAAGTCCTTGCCGTGAGTGTTGATCCACTTGATAAGCACTTAACGTGGGTTAATGATATCAATGAAACACAACATTGTGCTGTAGATTTTCCTATCATAGCAGATGAAGTCAGAAAAGTGGCTACACTGTATGATATGATACATCCCAATGCATCAGCAACTTTCACTGTAAGATCATTGTTTATTATTGGTCCGGATAAAAAAATAAAACTCTTCATTACTTACCCCGCATCTACCGGTAGAAACTTTGTTGAGGTATTAAGGGTGATCGATTCTCTTCAGCTAACTGCAAAGTATAGTGTTGCGACACCGGCTGATTGGAAAGAAGGGGAAGACGTAATTGTTGTCCCTGCAGTATCAACAGAGGATGCCATCAAGAAGTTTCCCAAAGGTGTTAATGTTGTAAAACCTTACCTGAGGTACACTCCACAGCCATAGCGCTAAATAAAGATGTCAACGGTTTCTTATTGTGTACGTTGGAACTGCAAGTGATAATTTAACAAGTATTGCGACGATCTACTGTTAATGCATAAACGAGGGTTCAATCAGATAAGTCTTTTAAAGCCTCAACAATTGCTTACCTTTGCTGAATGGACATTCAGTCGAAGCCCAACATACGTAACCTGAGCAAAGAGGAGATCGCGGATTTTCTGGAGCAGGCTGGGGAGAAGAAATTTCGCACCCAGCAAGTTTGGGAATGGCTATGGGAAAAGCATGCTTTTGATTTTGAGGCCATGTCGAATCTCTCCAAGCCATTGAGAGCCAAGCTGGAAGAAACTTTTTCTTTTCCTTCCCTTACTGTCAATACTACTCAGATAAGCGAGGATGGTACCATTAAGTTCAGATTCAAAACCCATGATGGTCATATGATCGAGGGCGTGTTGATTCCCACTGAAGAACGTTTAACTGCTTGTGTTTCTTCACAGGTAGGTTGCAGCTTGAACTGTAAGTTTTGTGCAACAGGATATCTTGATCGTAAGCGTAATCTGTATTTTGATGAGATCTACGATCAGGTTGTTCTGATCAATCAGAAAGCCATGAGTATTTATGGCAAGAAGCTTACCAATATTGTATTCATGGGAATGGGGGAGCCACTCCTTAATTATAAAAGTGTGCTTAAAGCAATAGAGAGGATCACAGCTGCAGATGGACTGGCCATGGGGGCAAGACGCATTACCGTCTCAACTGCAGGTGTATCTAAAATGATCAGACAGCTGGGTGAAGATCAGGTGAGATTCAAGTTGGCGCTTTCATTGCACGCTGCCAACGATAAAAAACGTAATGAGATCATGCCCATTAACGAAACCAATGACCTTAAATCGTTGGTGGACGCACTCAACTATTTTTATAAGCAAACAAAAAACGAGATCACGCTGGAGTATATTCTTTTTGACAAGTTCAATGACTCTCTGGAAGATGCCGCTGAATTGGTGAAGTTGTATCGACAGATCCCGGCAGACCTCGTTAATATCATCGAGTACAATCCGATTGATTTTGCGCGCTTCAAAAAACCATCAGAGGAGAAAACGCAGGCCTTTATGCAATATCTTGAAAAGAATCGTGTTAATTCACGTCTGAGAAAAAGCAGGGGGAAGGATATTGATGCCGCCTGCGGTCAACTGGCCAACAAAAATTGATTTACCTATTTAGATAACAAACACCAAAGCACAACAACACTGTATAATATTTTTTAATCATCCTGTTGTAAAACAGCAACCCTCAATCATGAAAAGAACAGACAATTTCTCAAAATTCGCAGCCAAGAAGAGCAATAGTGCGATCAAAGAAGAATTCCGACAAGAAAAAAAGAAATTCAAGAAGGAACGGTCGGAAGCCATCGAAAAGAAAAAAATTGAAAAACGTGCTGCAGTAGCTGCAGATCGGTCACTTGTTTCAGTCAATCGATCAACATCCAGCGATCTACGTCCTGCATTAACAGTTCGCAAGCAGGACAAAACAATGCCATTGAATAAATATGTCGCACACTGCGGGGTCTGTTCCAGGCGTGATGCCGTTGAGTTGATCAAAGAAGGCAAGCTAAAGGTCAATGATCAAGTCATCCTCGAACCTGGATTTAAAGTAGCGCCCAATGATGTAGTGTATTACATGGGCAAGAAGATCATACCTGAAAAAAATCTGATTTATATTCTGTTGAATAAACCCAAGGATTACATCACCACTTCTGAAGATCCGGAGGGTAGAAAAACAGTATTGGACCTGTTGAAGGGAGTCGCAACCGAAAGGATATTCCCAATAGGCCGACTCGACAGGAATACAACGGGTGTATTGTTGTTGACCAACGACGGAGATCTTACGCAAAAACTATCGCATCCTTCCAATGAGGTAAGAAAGATCTATGAAGTTAAATTGGATAAGCCTTTGAGCAAGGTTGATTTTGAAAGGATGTTGAATGGGCTTGATCTGGAAGATGGATTTGTTCGCCCGGATTCACTTGCTTATGCGGATCCGAAGGACAAGTCGGTTGTGGGAATAGAATTGCACAGCGGCCGTAATCGCATTGTAAGAAGGATGTTTGAATGTCTTGGTTATGATGTAAAAAACCTGGATCGCGTAATGTTCGGTAATCTCACCAAGAAAAATGTAGAGAGAGGAAAGTGGCGTTATCTCAACGAGAAAGAAATACGTCTGTTGAAATTCATGAACAGTTCTTTTGTAAAGCAGCGTAAGTAGATGTTCGCTCAGCCAAAGATCATATATCAAGATGCCGATCTATTTGCGGTAACTAAACCATCGGGTTGGTTGTCGATCCCAGACAGGCATGATCCTGAAATACCTTCGGTCAAGTCGTGGTTTGAAGGCCGCAATGAAAAGGTCTTCATTGTTCATAGAATTGATAAAGATACCAGTGGGTTGCTAATCATGGCGAGAAATGAAGAAGCGCACAGACATTTCAATATACTTTTTGAGCAACGGAATTTAACAAAGACATACTACGGATTGGTTGTTGGATCTATTGCAGAGGAGGAAGGTGTGTATGATCAACCCATCGAGCCACATCCTATAATACAAGGTCGTATGCGTGTCGGCAGAAAAGGCAAATCGGCCATTACACATTATCAGGTCATAGACAGGTTCAGGGGATATACCTGGGTTCGTTTTCAGATTGAAACCGGCAGGACACATCAGATCAGGGTTCATCTTCAAAATGCCGGACATCCTTTGGTGTGTGATCCAATTTATGGCAATATGGATCCGGTATTGTTATCTGCGTTCAAGAAAAAATTCAAGATGTCTAAAGAAGATCTAGAAGAACGTCCTTTAATATCTCGACTTGCTTTGCATGCATACAGTCTCGAGTTGGTCAACCGGCAGAATGAATTGTTTACGATCACGGCACCACTTTCAAAAGATCTTGAGGCTGCGATAAAGCAGTTGAGTAAATGGGGTAGCAAGGGGGCAGGGCGTTAGATTAAACTCTTTCCAAGTTCTTGCTGCATCACTTCTTTCTGTTCACCAGTACTTAAGTTTTTTATCACTGCAGTTCCTGATGCAACTTCATTGCTGCCAATAATAATTACAAAGGGTATAGATTTCCTTTCGGCATACTTGAACTGCTTGTCAAATTTTGCAGCTTCATGATAGATCTCGCAGGCTATACCCTGGCTTCGCAGTTGTTGAGCGATGGAGATAATATGTTGTTGTTCCTGTTCACCTGTATTGAAAAATAATGCCTTTGTTCCCTCTTGAATATGCGCTGGAAATAAACCGAGTTCATCCATGACGTCGTAGATCCTGTCAACTCCAAATGAGATGCCAACACCTGCGATACCTTTTACGCCGAACAATCCGGTGAGGTCGTCATATCTTCCGCCACCTCCTATGCTACCCATTTGAACATCCTTGGCCTTCACCTCAAAAATCGCACCCGTATAATAATTTAGTCCACGTGCCAGTGAGAGATCAACCAACATTTCTTCGCTCTTGCTGTTCTTATTAAAATGATTTAGAATGTATCTCAATTCCTTTATCCCTTCTTCTCCGGTTGCATTACCATTCAGCATCTGTTGTAATTGATCAAGCTTTTCTTCGTTTGATCCTGACAGGGAGATGAATGATTCTACAATATTTATTTGTTGATCGGTAAGTCCCTTCCCAGCCAGCTCCTCTTTCACTTTTTCAATTCCGATCTTATCAAGCTTGTCGATCGCAACAGTGATGTCTGTCATTCTATCTTCCCCGCCACATATCACTGCCAATGAATGAAGTATTTTTCTGTTGTTTACATGAATTCCAACACGTACTCCCAGTTTGTTGAATACAGAAGAATAGATCAAGGCAAGTTCAATTTCATGCAGCAATGAAGTGCTTCCGGCCACATCTGCATCACACTGGTAGAATTCCCTGTATCTACCGCGTTGTGGTCTGTCGGCCCGCCATACTGGTTGCATTTGGTATCGCTTGAAAGGCATGGTAAGCTGACC
>JBKCFW010000165.1:0-12586 GCA_046303675.1 bacterium | reverse complement strand
CTTGCTGCTTACACAGGTGCCAATGGTACTGACGGACCAGCGATTACATCTGATTTTTATCAATCTTGGGTTAGTGCATATGGTCAAACAGACCCTGCTAATGCCGATCCTCGCTTTTATAAAAAGAATGTAACAATTGATCCAAATACTGATGAAGCTTGTGTTGATCCTGCTACATACAGACTAGACAGGGGTATCTTGAGAGGACAACAATATGGTTTAAAATTGTCAAGTGGTCGATTTGTAACATGCGGCACTGGTAAATACGTTGTGGCTAAGCTATACAACGCCAACAAAGCACGTCCTACAGTTCCTGTTATTCATACTGAACTTGTAGATTACAGCCCGGCTGGAAGTGATTATAGTACTGGGTATCGTGTACTTAAATATGAGTTCAGCCAAAAATCTGTGAGTGGTAGAAACTTTGGTGATGTTGATTTCCCTATCGTACGTCTTGCTGATGTTTACATGATGCGTGCTGAAGCCAAGTTACGTAAAGGTGATGCTGCAGGAGCACTCGCTGATGTTAATACAGTGAGAAATGCAAGAACAGCTAATATCCCATCTTCTTCTTTGAACTCCATCACCCTGGATATTCTTTTCAGAGAGAGAGGATTTGAATTCTACTGGGAATATCAAAGAAGAACAGACATGGTTCGTTTTGGAAAGTTTGAAGGAGCTTGGACAGAAAAAACAAGTACAGACAAGAACAAGCGTGTTTTTCCAATCCCTCAAAAAGCCATTGACGGTTCATCAAATATCCCAGGTTATCTGAAACAGAACGACGGGTATTAATGATATTTTTTAGATAACTATAAGGGCAGATGGTCGAACCATCTGCCCTTTTTTTGATTGATTATTAATGTGTGGCTATCTCCTGATCTTGGGATATTTTTTGTTTCCTTTAGCGTAGTACCATATGATCCTGTTCATCTGATCATCCTTTCCACCATCTACTTCGTTGAATAACTCATTCTCAGATAGCTCAGCCATCTTCTTTTCTTTACCCTTTAATGCATTCATTGGTTTATTCATCTGATCGAGTGGGATATTGTTCTGCAATGCTGTGAATTTCTTTTCGTTGTGCTCAAACTGGAAACAATCTCCCATCAACCTCGATGTGGCATCCATGATGTTCATTGGAGGAATTCCCAAAATTTGTTCCATGGTTCTTAACATGGAGACTTGATTATAATGTGTTGTGTTAAGTTTTCCTGTGCTATAAGGACTAACTACCATTCCTACAGTTCTATATGCAGAAATATGATCCCAGCCGCTTTGAGAATCATCCTGCGTTATGAAAACAACGGTAGAATCCCAGTATTTACTCTTCGTGATCATTTCAATTATTCTACCCACCGCAAGATCATTGTCTGCAACCATTGCATCAGGGGTAGGGAAGTCTGGTGATGTTCCTGCACCATGGTCATTGGGTAAAGATAGTACCATCAGATTGGGCAAGCTGTCTCCTGCTTCATAACGTTTCCAGTCTTCAATAAAAATATCAGCACGTTGTTGGTCACTAAATACCATATTATCACAATCAGGCATGGTTGCATGAATGATTGGATTGAGCCTCGCAATAGTGGTTTTATTATACCAGTTTGGTGGGACCCCTTCCTTATATTGTTTGTATAGATCTGCCCATTTCAAACTTCTGTCATACTCAGTCTCACAAGCCTCACCGTATACTCTTACAGTCTTGCCGTGGTCTAGCGCATGATTCCATATAAATCCACTTTTGTTATATACCAGTGCGTCATCTTGTCTATGCGGATAACTTCTGAACCAGGCCCTGATATTTTTTTCTACATAATCAGATACCATCCCTGCATCTGTCCATTGGTGTCCTTCTGCAGAAGATTTCCCTGAAGCATGATAATCATCCATCCATCCAAATTGCCTTGCGATTGCATGTGTGTTTGGTGTTATTTTCTCTCCGAATACACAGAGACTGCTGTCTCCTCGTCCTTGTTTCATATCTCCCAAAACCTGATCATAGGTTTTGTTTTCCTTGATGATATACACGACATGTTTGAATACCGAGGGTTCGCCAAGTCTTTCTGGTACAGGAACAGGTGTTGCATCAGACCTTGGTGCAAGTCCAAGCATATCCATTCTGTTCATCAGGTTGAGTTGGGTCACTTCTGCACTGTATTGCTCAAGCTGGTTCTGATCTGGCAAGGGGATGATGCTTACAGACGCTAATTCATGATGGATACTTCTGGCATTTTTCTTCTGATCCACAACGTTTGCTCCATCAGATTCAAGGTTGGCAACTATCATCGTATTATTGATAAGCTGTAAACCTGCAGGATATGCTTCTGTCGGGATATATCCGGTGATGTGGGATTTTCCCTTTCCGTCTTTTGCAGCAGCCTTCCCAAGTTGAACAACAGCTACTGCGTTGTCCATACCATTGGCTACGTATAGTATGGTATTCTCTTTGTTTAATGTAAGGCCGTTTGGTGTACTGCCTTGAAATGTATGTCCTTTTCTAGTCATGCCAACAAAGATGCTTTCAGAAATGGCATTGCTCTTTGTATTGATCACACTGATCTCATCACTTGATCCATTGGCAACGTAAACGTATTGTTCATCTGAAGATGCTTTTATGGAATTTGGATGTAAACCAACTTTTACTTCTTTAATGTGCTTTCCGTCGGCTATATTAAAAATAGATACCGTGCCTCCGGCAGTAGCTCCGGTTTTAGGATCTGTGTAAGCCAAGCCCCACGGTACTCCGGCTCGTTCTCGTGTTGAATCTGTTGCTGTTTCACCAGCCCAATTGCTGACATACGCTGCACCATTGGCAATACATACGCCATAAGGTGCAACGCCAGTATTGGCAGTCCATTCAGTTCTTTTGTCTGTCCAATTGATCTTGTGAAGTTTGTTGTTACCATTCAATACAACATAGAGCTTTGTTCCAGAGGCTTCTTTTGAGACAGCGATTTCATTGACAATTGCATTTTTTGCAGGTGCATCTGCTGAAAAGGGGATATGACTGATGTTGCTGATCGCATTGTTCCATTCAGCAATCATTACAGAAGACTTATCTCCGTCTTTCTCTGCTGCACCCCATACGATATATGTTTTGCCGTCTTCAGTGAATGTCTTGATACCGGAGTAAGAGCTCATCAATTTTGCATATTGAGGAATTTCTGAGAAGCGCCATTCGTCAATTATTTTTTGATCTTTTGTATCGATCACAAATAAACCATATCGTTCTTCAATAACAACCAATCCTTGATCGTTAAGCTTTGCAACATCAAGCGCATGGTTCTCCAAATTAGGCTTGCCGTATCGGATAACAGTTCCTGCTGATTTGATGATCCGGTTATAAGGTAGCTGACGAAGTGATTTGTTTCTTGAGATAAAAAAATCAGATAATTCATTGATCTTGTCAGTGTTGATGTAGTCAACTTTCAATCCGATCAGGGTCTCCCAGGCTTCAGCAAAATCCGGACTATTCCACAACCGGACTGGTTTGTTAAGTGCATGAAATTTTTTAACAGCTTCTTCTATACGTTCTTTTGATTCCTGATCTATTGGCCAGCTTTTCTTTCCTTTGGTAAAACTGGTATAATTCTCACTGATCAATGAAATTTTTCTCAGTTGATCATCGGTATAGTGTTCCTTTGTTCTACCATCAAACCATATGTAGGAAGGATAATTATTAAACGATTGTTTGGGTGGCTTGTTACCTGAGATCGTGATCTGAATAGCATTATTTGAGATGAGCTCAGGATAACGATTAAGTAGATTTATCAACGCATCGAGTGTGGTGAGTGTCTCTGTTTTTATATCAATCAGCAGAATAAGCTTTCTGTTCTTGTCTTTATACTCTGCTAAGGGTTGTAAATATAATTTTTCAAGGGTTCGGGTTTTGATCAGATCTTTTGAATCATGACCAACAAGTATTTCACCATCCATCAAATGGATATCAGCCTCTATAGAGCCAAATCCTTCATTGTATGCATTGTGGAAAGGATGCTGTTGCTCATAGTCATTGTGCGAGTGTCCATTTGCCGTTGAATAAGCTTGGGCAATACCGAGTTGTACGGTAATAAGCAAAAGGATAATGAGACTGAAATGTAATTTCATAAAAAAGTTTTAGATGAACGTACAATGAATTGGTTATTCAATTTTTATTGAATAATTATTTTATTATTAAAGGCGAAAGAAGATCTTCTTTTTATAAAGAAAGAAACAAAGCTGCCATTCAAGAATGATGATCGTCAACGCGCCAATAATTCCTTTCCAGGTTTCAGTAACATGAACAAAATTTAATAATCCACCTGTTATGGCTGTCACGTACCCGTTAAACCATCTGCTGCCCACAATTTCGAAAAAAAGATAAATGAAAATAGAATTCATTCCGAGTGTTGCAAAAAATGCCAGACCGTGCTGCTTATTTTTTATATCGATGATGTAATAAAAAGTTGCCAAAATGATCAGGCACCATCCAAGTGATGCTAATGTAAAAGAGGTGGTTGCAATTCTTTTTATAATTGGGGTAATTCCGGTAAAGTCTAGAGAGTAGCCTGCAATTAATGTCACAAATCCCCAAATTAAAAGTTGTTTAATTTTTTCTGTGGATCCTGACATAAGTAACTTGCCCACAAGTGCACCTGCAATTGTATGCACAGCAGTGGGTAGGCAGTTGATGGCAACCCATCCTCCTCCATTGATCTTCCCCATCAATAATAGATCAATATAGTTGCCGAAATTATACTGATCAGTGAAAGGTTGATCAAATCCGGGCACATGTGTAAACCTATATAAAATTTCAGTGAGCAATAGAATTCCGATGGAAAAAATGATCTGTGTTCTGTAGTTCCAACTAAACATTAAATAGCTGATCAAAAGGGTCACAGAGAGTTGCGTCAGCACATTCCAAAGTTCGAATGCCAGTCCTTCCTTCTTGACAGCATAATTCAGTACGCCCCAGAAAAAAAGCCAGCCTGACCGCTTGAGCATCTTGATGGTGATCGTGCGTTTGCTGAATCCTTTATCTGTCATTCTACTCACTGAGTAGGCCATTGCTGTTCCTGCCATGAACATGAATGCTGGCTGGATCAGATCCCAGAATCTCAGGCCATTCCAGGGATGATGATGAAATTGCTCACTAACTATGTGAATGGAGGAAAAATAGGTGTCGTTATATAATATATCGTACAAACCTGCAGCTTCAACCATTAGCAGAAACATGATCACACCGCGCATCATATCGAGCGATAGTAATCTTTTTCCCAGATCTTCATTACTCAATTGTGTATTCATGATGCTTTTTGTTTCTTTTGTTTCTGGAAAATGGCTATGGTATCAGTTTGACATCATACTATTTTAATTCATTGATCAGCTCATCTACTTTCTGGTAAGCGGTATTTGCTTTTTTTGTTGTGTACTCAGTTAGCAACAGCGCCCTATCTGATGGTAATTGCGGCAAAAATTCCATAGCCTTTTTCTCAAATTGACGATGTTGCTTGAAGAGTGTCTTTTCCTCTTTTTCCATCATTTTTTTTATTATCGGAAAGTTGTTCGCAAAATCTTCATCTACCTTATTGTTTAATGAAACAAATTTAAGATAGGCAGGAGCTTTATTTCGACTACTTAACGGATCGAATTGTTTCTTTAATCCATCATTGAAGTCGCCATCAGCATATTGTGCGGGGAAGCCAGTAATGGCAGGGTAGAAAGGAATATAATTTTGAATATCCGGATGAAATGGAGCAACCCAGGCAACCGCGGCAAGCTCATTTGGCAACCAATTGCGAAGCTGTGATATCACACAGTATTGTGTGCCGTCAGAACATATTGTTGCATTGTTGACCTTGTGAGGATTTCCTTTGGTATACATGGATGATTTATCAAAACCGGTACCTTCATAATGATCTCTGAGTACCTCTGCAATATCTCTAACCGATAATCTCTTTCTTGGTTTTACAGAGAAGGGTAGTTGTTTATTTACATCATACTTTTTACCAGTAATGATCTCAACGCCTCTCCATTGACGGTGGGTATTGCCTGGATGATCAAGTGATCCGGGGTTTGAGTATGCTTTGGCAAAATTAAAGGGACCATCCTTTTCCGGATTATACCAACCTCTGGCTGTTGCATAGGTGATGATGTCAGCCGAACCCATATAATTAGCAGTATCACTGAGGTCAATACCTTGCATTGTATAACAGTTTGCTATAACAGCCACCTCGTCATCTGCAACTCGTCTTGCGGCCCAATGTTTACCATTAACTGCAGTCAATACCCATGCCTCATTGGGATCAGCTATGATATAACTTCTTCCAGAGGAGGCGTATCCTATTTCTTCGATGATCTTACCGGCCAGCTTTACACCTTCCCTGGCTGTGGTTGCTCTTTCTGCGACGAGCCTTCTTAGCCAAAAAACAATACCTCCATTTTCCAGGACTGGTTTGTCTTCGCGTGAGGGACAACCATCAGAGCCGATAGCAACACCACTTTCATTGATGTAGCTGTCGCATACATCACAACCAGGTATATTAAACCAGATATACCCAAGCGTCTCTGACACCTGTGGTATCTTCCCACCATTCCTGAGCTGTATCATCTCACCGGCAGCGTGCTTTCTTCTGGGAACCTTATAGTAGTTTACTCCATTCGGACCAGTGTCTTCATTGTGTGCAAAAATGACAGATCCATCTTTGGTAGCATCCTTACCCGCAACTACTGAAAAGCAATCGAGCAGTTGATGATATGTCTCTTGTGATTTCAGAGGATATGATGCGATAAGTAGAATACTGAGAACTGCAAAAATCCTGGTTAACGAGGCGTATTTGATCATGGTTGAGTTTTATTCATAAAAATATTCATTATTTGTGTTTATTCCATGAGTAAAAAATAATAGTAACTTGGATAAGCGAATTATCAACACCAATCATTTATCATGAATAAAGACAGAAGAAAATTTCTCAAGTTAACTTCCTTTGCTACTGCTTCAGGCTTCGTGATGCCAATAGCCACCATGGCATCATGTAGCGCTGTAAAGAAAACCAACATTTTAGTGTGGGACGAACGTTCCGAGGAGGCTAGAAAAGTGTACGGTAAATACCTGGGAGAACAGATCGCAGCCGAATTGGTCAAAAATCCCAATTTTAATGTCTCTACGGCATTTCTTGATGATCCTGAACAGGGACTTTCAGACAAAGTTCTTGATGGTGTTGATGTATTGATCTGGTGGGGACACGTTAGGCATCAGGAAATTTCTGCTGAGAAGGGTAGAAGTATTGTGAAGCGGATCGAAGCGGGTTCTATGTCATTGATCGCGCTGCATTCAGCTCACTGGGCAAGTCCTTTTGTAGAATCCATGAACGAGATCACACGTAAAAGAGTACTGAGTGAAAAAGGGCTAAAGGAATCTGATGTTGAATTTATTGCGCCTGCTACACAATTTACCATACCTGCCGTTGATGCTAGAATCACCCCTTATGCTACGACATTCAAATATCCCAATGGAAGTAAAAAAATGAAGGTTGCCTTACCCATCTGCTGCTTCCCGCATGTAAGAAACGATGGCAAACCAAGTACGATAAAAACCATGAATGCCAATCACCCCATTTTGCGCGGTGTTCCTGCTCAATTTGAGATTGAACATACTGAAATGTATAATGAACCTTTTCACGTGCCAGAACCAGATCAATTGTTATTTGAAGAATATTGGGAAACGGGTGAGTGGTTTCGCTCAGGTATGTTGTGGAATCTGGGAAAGGGGAAGGTGTTTTATTTCCGCCCCGGGCATGAATCCCATACTGTTTTTAAACAAGAATGGCCCATTAGAATCATTGAAAATGCTGCTACCTGGTTCAAAAGTGGTAATTCAAATTGATCTTGAGTTTAACACAAATGTGATTACTAAAAGTTCTTCCAATAAAAAAGCCCCTTTTGGGGCTTTTTTATTTTATCGTGAAATGCAGTTGTTTTAAAGACTGAACATTTCTATAAGTATTGTTGCATTAGAATTTTAAAGTCTTAGGCAAATACTTCTCTATAAGAGCAGTATAGTAAGGTTTAAGTTCTTTCCAATCTGGGGGAACAGGACACTTTGAATAAAGGTCATATGGATTGAAAAGCTTCACCCACTTTAACATTTCTCTGTCGTGATCATCTAACAGGTGATCATATGCGCCTTCACGATGCCATGCATAGAAGGAGTGGTAACGGAGCATATACAATCCGCCTTCTGGAATATGATCTTTCATCATTTGATAGATGTATTCATCATGTCCCCAGCTCATGTGTACATTACGTAATCCACAATTTGGTTCGTAGATACCATATTTTGTATTGTATTTCGGATTGTTGTAGTCTGGATTGTCTTTGAAGAACTCAGGATAGATGATCTTGTCAGAATAAGCACATCCTACAGGGAAGGTGTCACCAACAACAGCCCATTGTGGTTCTCCGAACAAGCACAGTACCTTTCCCATGTCATGCATCAGACCGACAAGCACCATCCAATCAGGATGACCATCTTTTCTGATGGCCTCAGAAGTTTGAAGTAAGTGTTGGAATTGATCAAGATCAGTATCAGGATCTGAATCGTCAACCAATTGATTCAAAAAATCAAAGGCATCCCATATGGCCATCTCTTTTTTATCAAAAGAAAGATATTGCCTTTGCTTCTCCATCACAAAATCAAACGTTTGATGAGTGTGGTTGAGTCTATAGAATTCTCTTACTGTGTCCCTCGCAGGCTCTTCGTAGTTTCTATAAGCTTCAGTTGCTTTGGCTGATGCGATTTTTTCAGGATCTGGATAGCGTTCAAGCAGATCATCTTCCCACTCGTCAAGACTTCCTAGTGGGTTGATCTCTTTTGGTGTGAACTCTTTGTTCTGCATGGTTCAAGTTTTTTGGTGTTAATTGACGGTACAATTTAGAAAATATTCTCAAATCACTACTTTCTTTCTGTCACAAATTAGTAAAATCCGCATGTTTTGAGGATTTTTCCCTATTTTGAAACAACTTAACCAAGCCAACAATTGCTATGAATCTTCATTTTGCGGACTATCTCATTATTTTCATCTATTTTATTTTTGTTATTGCAGTAGGCTTCATCGTAAAAAAACGAGTGCGTTCCAGTAATGACTTTCTGAACAGCACAAGAACCACCCCTCTTTGGATAACCAGCCTAGCATTTATCTCTGCGAATCTTGGTGCCCAGGAAGTTTTGGGTATGGCAGCATCAGGCGCTAAATATGGAATTATGACTGTCCATTTTTACTGGGTAGGAGCAATATTCGCCATGATCTTTCTAGGTGTGTTCATGATGCCCTTTTATTATGGTAGCAAAGCAAGAAGTGTTCCGGAATATCTTTTCATGCGTTTTGATGAAAAGACCAGGGGATTTAATGCATTGACCTTTGCAGCCATGACTGTATTCTCTTCCGGAATTTCTTTATATGCATTGGCAAAATTATTGGAGGTAATTTTACATTGGAATTTTGATCTGTGTATTTGGGTTGCAGCAGGTATTGTAATGGCATATACTCTTTTGGGGGGCTTGACCAGTGCTGTGTATAATGAGGTGCTCCAATTTTTTCTAATTGTTCTTGGATTATCTCCGCTTGTGATTATTGCACTGCATGATGCCGGTGGGTGGGCAACTGTAAAAGCAAACCTGCAGCCTGATATTTCTCATGCTTGGAAATACATGGGAACTGCCGAGTCAAATCCAATGGGCATCAACTTTATCTCCTTGATATTTGGACTGGGATTTGTTATGTCTTTTGGATATTGGTGTACCGACTTTCTTGTTATCCAAAGAGCAATGATTGCCAAAAACATGAGTGCAGCTCAACGTACCCCCGTGATTGCTGCCATTCCAAAAATGCTCATGCCTTTTATTGTTGTGCTGCCGGGTATCATCGCCATCGCACTAACGAAAGTCGCAATGGATGATTCTGATTATAGTATTCCTTTAGATGCGAAAGGCAATTTGGATTATACCATGACACTTCCATCTTTATTATCTCATTATTATCCTAGTGGTTTATTAGGAATAGGGATCACTGCATTGATCGCCTCTTTCATGAGTGGAATGGCAGGAAATGTGACCGCTTTCAACTCTGTTTTTACCTATGACATATACCAGGCCTATTTCGTAAAAAATAAATCAGATCGACACTATTTGTGGATAGGCAAAATGATTACGTTTGTCGGCATCTTATTGTCTGTTGCCACCGCTTATCTCGCAGCCAGCTATAACAACATCAATGATTTTTTACAACTGGTTTTCAGTTTTGTAAATGGTCCACTTTTTGCAACCTTACTTCTGGGTATGTTCTGGAAAAGAACAACTGGGCATGGGGCCTTCTGGGGATTATTCATCGGAACGTTGGCTGCTGTGATCACTCATGGACTGACCATTGCCGAGGGCAAGGGAGGTTGGATTTATCCATTGTATGAAATAAGAAGCGGTATGGGACAAGCATTCATCATAGCTTCTTTCTCCTGGATCGCGAATTTCTTTTCAACCATTATTGTAAGCTTGATGACGCGCCCCAAGACAGACGAGGAACTCAAAGGCCTTGTTTATTCTCTAACTGAAAAAGTGTATTCAACTGAGAAGAGGTGGTATATGAAAGTTGGACCACTCAGTATCGTACTATTGATTATAACAATTATTTTAAACATCATATTCTTCTGATTTTATGAATATCATAGAAAAATTAAACGAACTTAGTTTTGTCATCGGTACTTTCTTTGTCATCATAGCATTGATATTGATAGGGGGCTATTTTTTGACAACGCAATTGGCTAATGATAAAAACCTTTATACAGGACTTGGGATGTTGGTATTCGGACTGATCATGTTGAGGATAAAATCAGAGTAGAAAGCTGAAACATTTAACCCTAAACAACTAAACGCCTAAACCCTCAAACCCCCAAACTCCAACAATGGCAGCACAACCATGGCGTACGGGAAAGATCATCAGGATCGAAGATGAAACTTCATCCACCAAGAGATTTTGGATTGAAATTCCTGAGCTCGACCGATTTGATTTTATACCCGGACAATTTGTTACGCTTGATTTGCCAATTCACGAGCAGCCTAACAAGCGATGGAGAAGCTATTCAATTGCGTCTGCGCCTGATGGCACTAATATATTTGAACTGATCATTGTATTGTTGGAGGGAGGACTTGGAACCACTTACCTATTCAATAAAGCTGAAGTTGGTACATCTTTTCCCGTAAGGGGGCCACAAGGCCATTTTATCCTTCCTGATCCAATCGTTTCAGATATTTTTATGGTTTGCACAGGTACTGGAATAGCTCCGTTTCGTTCAATGGTACAGCATATTCACCATAACAATATTCCGCACAAGGACATCTACTTGATCTATGGCACTCGAAAATGTTCTGATGCACTGTATTTAAATGAGCTATTGGATCTTAAAGAAAAACTGCCCAACTTCCATTATTTTCCAACCTTCTCTCGTGAAGAATCTGTTGCAGAAGGTCTTTGTATCGGATATGTGCATGGTATCTATGAGCAATTGTTACAAGAGACAAAAAGCAGTCCCCAGTTTTATCTATGTGGCTGGAAAGACATGATCACTGAAGCTCGTCAACGTATCCAACATCTGGGTATTGATAAAAAATCAATTCACTTCGAACTGTACGGATAATTATTGGTGTCATCTATAATGTTGACAATAATATCCTGCCAAACCTCATCTAAAATCTTACATTCGTTCATAAAATAATTTTTCTGCAATGAGATCTACTTTTAGAAAAACGACACTATGTGCAATACTGCTGATCACCTTGAAGTCAGTTGTAGCTCAGGAGAAGGTTGGAAACCTGTGGACAGACTGGGCTAATTTCAACAGATATGCTGAGCAGAACAAAAAAGTTCCCGCACCTGCAAAAGGGGAGAGGAGAGTGGTTTTTCTTGGTAATTCAATATTTGAGGGATGGTTGAGTCTTCGTCCTGAATTCTTTGAAAAGAAACCATACTACAATAGGGGTATCAGTGGACAAACAACGCCGCAGATGTTGCTTCGTTTTTATGAAGATGTTGTTGCATTAAATCCTGAAGTATTAGTGCTGAAGGCAGGTATCAATGATATTGCTGAAAATACAGGTCCGTATGATCAACAGAAAACATTCAATAACATCATAGCCATTGCACAATTGGCAAGGGCTAATAAAATCAAAGTAATTATTTGTTCTGTGTTGCCTGTAAGTGACTTTCCATGGAGACCAGGACTAGCTCCTGCAGAGAAGGTTATCGCATTGAACAATGAGATTAAAAAATTTGCTGCTGCAAACAAGTTCTACTACCTGGATCTGTACTCTTTTGTTGTTGATGGGAAAAGGGGTATGAAAAGCGAATATGCCAGCGATGGTGTTCATCCAACAGTTGAAGGGTATAAGGTGATGGAGCCGCTGTTGGAAGAAGCTATTGGAAGGGTCAGGTAATTCTATTTTTTATTCCGGTTCCAGGATCTGTTCACCAACTTAGGTACAATCGTATCGAAACGTATTTTTTGATCATCCGTACATAATGTCCTGAGTGCAGTAAAATGGACAAACATCATTGAG
>JBKCFW010000164.1:0-14886 GCA_046303675.1 bacterium | reverse complement strand
GGACTGGAAGACACCATGATCAAGGCCACGAATGAAATTTTAGATTGCTGGCATAAGTACCCGGAAATTCCCGATATGAGAACTGCTGCTTTTGTTGTGGCAATCAATAAGGTGGGGAATAGCTATTTGGAGTTGGGGATTTTTCCATAATACATGAGGGACGAGGGACGAGGGACGAGGGACGAGGGACGAGGGACGAGGAAAACAGCCAATTTAATCAACTATCACTTTGTCGCACATTACACCTTTTTCATATTTCGATAAGAAATCATGCCTACATAGCAGCTATGATACTGCTTGATTTTCCTGAGCCATATTTTAAGACAAGGCAGGAGGGAGATAGACCATCCATTTTTGATGCCATCAGGCAAAGATGGGTTAGCCTTACGCCTGAGGAGTGGGTTCGCCAAAATATAATTCAATGGCTTCTTTTAAGGCATGGGCTGCCGAAGGCTGCCATCTCAGTCGAAAAGGAAATCAGGTTAGGCAGTATGTCAAAGCGTTTTGATCTGCTCATCTATGACCGAGAAACAAGGCCTTGGATGATGGTCGAATGTAAAGCTGACACGGTTGAGTTAAATGAGGTGACTCTAATGCAAATTCTCTCTTATAACCTCGCCATGCCTGTCGACTACTTGATGGTTACGAATGGTAAACAATGCCACCTTGCCCAAATCAACACTGCAGAACCATCCTGGATCAACACTTTCCCTGCATATCCCTATACTTTCTGAACCTCCTCAACTCTCTCCCTAATCAGGCTGCGTACTCTCGGGATATGCGACCTTCTCCCCTGTCCCCTGCCTTCGGCAGGCAAGCTCGTCCCCCGTCCCTTGTCCCTTGCATTTCCTCGTCCCTGCCTGACGGCAGGCAAGCCTGGCTGTATAAAGGGTTCAAAAAAAGTGCATAAAGCGTTGAACAAGATGAGCTTATCCTGGTTTTTTTTAGTAATTTTGCAATCTCAATTGCCCAAGACAGATCTGATGCCGTAAGATCAGGTTTGACCTTAACGATGACCCGAACAGGGTATCTGGATTTGTTTTCAGGCACAAAACCATTAGCATGAAACTATCCCAATTCAGATTCGACTTCCCCTTAAACCTTATCGCTCAGACCCCTGCCAAAAGAAGAGAAGATGCACGCCTCATGGTCGTGCATAAAGACACGGGCTTGATAGAAAATAAAACCTTCAAAGACATCCTGGATTACTTTGAAGAAAAGGATGTATTTGTAGTAAACAATACCAAAGTCTTCCCTGCAAGAATGTATGGAAGAAAAGAAAAAACAGGTGCTAAAATTGAAGTGTTCCTTCTCAGGGAATTGAACAAACAAAACAGGTTATGGGATGTGATCGTTGATCCCGCAAGAAAGATACGTGTAGGAAACAAACTTTATTTTGGAGATGCAGATGAATTGATCGCAGAGGTCATCGACAATACAACTTCAAGAGGAAGAACCATCAGGTTTCTTTTTGAGGGATCTGACGAAGAGTTCAAACAAATATTGAATTCACTTGGTGAGACACCCCTACCAAAGTATATCAAAAGAAAACCTGATGAGCTTGACAGAGAAAGATACCAAACCGTTTATGCAAAACATGAAGGTGCAGTCGCTGCTCCAACCGCAGGTCTTCATTTTTCTGTTGAGTTGATCAAGCGACTTGAAATTCAGGGAGTACGTTTTGCTGAAGTAACGTTACACACTGGTCTTGGTACATTCAGAACAATCGAAGTAGAAGACCTCAGCAAGCACAAAATGGAGGCAGAATATTATAAGGTAGATGAAACTGCTTGCCGTATTGTAAACAAAGCCAAGTCAGAGGGCCACAGAATTTGCTCAGTAGGCACAACTACTGCAAGAGCACTTGAAAGCACATTCACTGCGGAGAAATTGCTCAAGCCTTCAGAGGGATGGACAAACATATTCATCCATCCTCCTCATGATTTTTCAATATGCGATTCCATGATCACGAACTTTCATTTGCCAAAGACATCTTTGCTCATCATGGCTTGTGCATTTGCGGGGTATGAACTTACGATGGAAGCATATAAGAAAGCCATCAAGGATAAATACAGGTTCTTCAGTTATGGCGATGCCATGCTGATCATCTGATGATCAGTTGAACTGAGCTACACCGAGTTATCGTATTGCTGAATTAATCCAGACCAAAAAGGCCTTTGTTCAACACTTTCAGTGCCTCATTCTTGTGCGTTGTTGGAATGAGTATGGAGACATTGTGTAGACTTCCTCCGAAGCTGACCATATTCACAGGAACAGCGGTCAGTGAATCAAACATGTTCGTCATCAAATTATCGTGCTGTGTAAGTTTGTTACCCACCACGGAAACGATCGTCTGATCTCCTATTACCTCAAGTTCTCCAAGAGGTTGAAGTTCTTTGCTGATCTGATCAAGGTGTTGTGTATTGTCGATCGTTACAGAAACAGCCACTTCTGACGTGGTGATCATGTCGATAGATGTCTTGTATTTCTCAAATACCTCAAAGATCTTTCTGAGGAAACCATATGCAAGGAGCATTCGACTGCTTTTTATCTTGATCATCACGATGCCATCTTTTGCAGCAATGGCTTTTACCCCCTCACCTTCAGCTTCTTTGACGATCAATGTGCCTTTAGCATCAGGCTGCATGGTATTCAGGAGCCTGACTGGGATATTATACATCTGTGCAGGCCAAATGGAAGCAGGATGCAAAATTTTAGCACCAAAATAAGCAAGCTCAGCTGCCTCATCGAAACTTAATTGTTCAACTGGTCTGGTTGACTTCACCACCCTTGGATCGTTGTTGTGCATACCGTCTATGTCTGTCCAGATCTCACAAACAGAAGCATTAACAGCCGCAGCGATCAGTGAAGCAGAGTAATCACTGCCTCCCCTTTTCAGGTTGTCGACCTCTTTCTTTGCATTCCTGCAAATGTAGCCCTGAGTTACGAAAAGCGACTTTCCAGGATGATGTTCGAGCGACTTGGTGATCTTGGATTTGATAACACTCACCTGCGGTTCGTCATTCGCATCAATAGACATAAAATCTAAAGCAGGCAGCAACACATGATCAATGCCCATCTCTTCCAGATAAAAGGAAAACAGTTTAGTGCTCATCAATTCACCTTGCGCAAGAATATCTTTATTCAATGCATCATTGAAAGATATCTTGAGAATGATGTTAAGAAATTCGAAATGCTCGTTGATGGTATGTACAGCCTTGGCTTTTGTAGTTTCTTTTTTCAGAAGGTCGTTGATAAATTGGCTGTAATGAGCAGACAACGTATCAATTAATTGCTTGGCCTTATCCTTGTCACCAGAGGCCATGGCATCGCCAATAGAAACCAGTGAATTGGTAGTTCCACTCAACGCACTCAACACAACAATTGTTGGTTCGTTGTCGCGCGTTACAAGTTCTTTCACCTGCGCCATTCTCTCAGGCTTACCAACGGAGGTACCGCCAAACTTCATTACTTTCATAGTTGGTTGTTTTGATAGACGGATGCGAAGTTAAAACTTGATATTGAATTTTTCAGCTATTGCTTTAAGATCGTTCCAAACCACTTCGTGCAATGGAACCCCTTGTGTGGTTCTTATGGCTTCCATTGCCCTTTCCGGATCTCCAGGTATGATGACAGACTGATTAGAGTCAATCGGCGTAGCATTTCTGAATCTGGTTATCCAGAGGTCCATGTCCCTTTTAAATTCATCCGCAGGACGAAAAGCATCGATGCGCATGGCACCAAAAAAATGGCCAATTCCTTTGCCCGGTTGGTTGTCCGGCATGGGTACGTATGCAGGAAATGGAGGGACCCATGGACCAAAATTTGCTCCACTTAAAACTGCGGAGAAGATATCTACTATTGAGGCAAGGGCGTAGCCCTTGTGCCCCCCCGTGCCCCCTCCGAGAGGAAGCAAGGCTCCACCTTGCTTAAGTGCATGTGCGTCTGATGTGGGAGCACCCTGTTGATCTTGTATCCATCCAAGCGGGGCTTCAAGATTTTTTCGTTGTAAGATCTCAAGTTTGCCATTTGCCGCGGTTGTTGTGGCCATGTCAGCCACAAAAGCAGGCTGATCACCGGCAGGAACAGCCACACAGATCGGATTGGTTCCGAGCATTCTTTCTTTGGAAAATGTGGGCGCCACCAAGGCACTGGCATTGGTCATCACTATACCGATCATATCTTTATTGAGAGCCTTCATCGCATGGTATGCTGCAATACCAAAATGATTGCTGTTGGAAACACTTACCCAACCAGACCCTACTTGCTCTGCCTTTTGAATAGCAATGTCCATCGCATGTGGTGCGACCACCAAGCCTAGTCCGCTGTCACCATCCACAACTGCAGTTGAAGGTGTTTCATGCGTGATCTGTATAGACGGACTGGCATTTACCCTACCCACTTCCCAGAGTCTGATGTAACCCGACAATCTTGCCACACCATGAGAATCAATACCGCGAAGATCTGCTGATACCAGTGCTTGAGCTGCTGTTTTTGCGTGGCCTTGACTACAACCCATTGTTAAGAACACATTGGTCGTAAAGTCAAGCAATCTGTTATGATCAACGATTTTATCCATGCTGCAAAAGTATGCCGACAGTGGCAATTCCAAACAAAGAACTTATGCGTTGAATATGTTGTTTACACCGGATAAAAGTGGAAAACTACCTTTGAATTAGGGTGATTTAGACTTTCTTTTGGCTTTACTTTGAGGGATATTCGCATTATCAAAAAACAATAAAATGATAAAACTACAAGTCATCGGACACCTTGGAAAGGACTGCACAACAAATGTTGTGAACGGAAAAAACGTGATCAACTTCAGTGTTGCACACAGTGAAAAGTATAAAGATGCATCAGGCGTACAAAAGGACAAGACCACGTGGGTAGAGTGTGCTTATTGGACAGATCGAACAGCCATTGCGCCATATTTGAAAAAGGGCCAGCTGGTTTACACGGAAGGAACTCCAGAGGTACGTAGCTACACAAAGAATGACGGAACAACCGGGACTTCACTTACACTGAGGGTGCTGAATGTTCAATTGCTTGGAGGTGGAACTAAAAGTGAAGGTGCAGGATCAGAAGGAAGCACCATCAGCTCAGGTACAGTAGATGTAGCAGAGGGAGATGATCTTCCTTTTTAGTCTAAAACAAGACGTGATTTTTTATGCGGTGATCGACCTGATAATTTCATCAATGTCGATCACTGTTCTTTTATGATCGATTCTGTTGGCCATCACCGGATTGATCGACTGCATGACCATCATGCTTTCCTCGATCATTGTATTAACTTTTTTTACACCAGTCTCATTTAGCCCTGCATCGATGAGTACATTCTCTTCAGCTTTTTTCAGATCTTCCTTGATATCTGCAAGATCATCGAGTATTAAAAAGTAGGTCATAAGTGCATACCAGCCTTGAAGCGCTTTTTCAAGATTCAACGTAGTTGGTTCTATGCAACATAGACAATAAAGATAGCTGTCTGCACGATTTAATGAAGAGAATTCGGTCCCCAAAGAAGAACCGATAAGTTTATGCGGTGAATCCTGATTTAGATAATTACTCAGTTCTTGAAAGAGTGATTGATTCTTTATAACAGGAAGAATCATATTTTGTACATGGTGCACATGCTCCTGCCAAGTGATTTGTTTGTGCTCCAATAAAGCAGCACTGTGTAATATCTGTTCGGCTATACCTATAAAATGATCAGTCAGGATAATATCTTTATCAGCACCACATCGGTAAAGTACATCAGCAAAAATTGGCATGAAGATGTACCCTGGTGATCCTGGTATATAGATGGTTCTGTTCTTCCAATATAAGTTGTCAGCGGGCACCCTTCGATTTACGTACACCTCTCCTATTTCCAGATCAACTCCGTATGCCAACTTTAAATCATCCTTGGTTAAAAACATGGTGTCAACTTGGTTGCTTAGTTACTTTTTTGAAAAAGAGATGTTTTGTCTTTTGTAAACCACGCACTTGCTGAATCAACAATTATCTTGAACTGCTCAGGATGGTTTTTATAATACGTATAACTGGACGAGAAAGTCGGAACATCAATCTTATGCAAGGTCAGGACCTTTTCAATTTCCCTTTTCAACAAAGTGTCTTTACTGATCGTGGTATCCTTTTTCAGATAAAAATCCACATAAGTTTCTGCAAGGGTGATGTCTCTGATAACCTCCGTCATTTTCTCTTTTTCAATAATCTCATTTGGTTTCTTCCCTTCACTGCTACATGAAAAGAAGCCAATACAGATGACGATCGTAATGAATCTTATCATTTTAACTCCTGTCGATATTTGGATGAATTGGTAATATCAATTTTGGTGCACAGATCAATCACCCTATTTTTTTCCTGCAAGGTTCCTTTCTTGAACAATTGAATGATCTCATCCGACTTACCTTGGAAGAAAAAAGGCATGATCATTAGATTAGGCGTTTCAGCATGAAGTGTGTTCAGCATGGAAAGTGCGTTCATTATCTGTTCTCTTGCTGATGCTTCATTCTCAACGATCTTGTCCATCCCCTGTCGATAGTAGGTATAAATGGCATCATGCACCAAAGCGTATCGGCTATTTTGAAGATTTTCAGCCAACCAATAACGATTTCGTTGTCCATCAAACGGCTTCCAACCTGATATGCTCCTTCCTTCTGGAGATGCATTAACGATCACATTTGCTTTTTGAAAAAACGGATCACCACCTCTGGGTGAATACGAATCGTAGTCGAGTCCCAGGATAATATTCACATAATAAGCAAAAAGCGCGGATAGGTTTGCGGCGAGAGGCTCAGTGCCAGCAATTCTGTTCTCGTTGAATTCAATTGGTTGAAATTCAACATAGCGAAAAGACACCTCGTTATCAATAAAATTTATGAGCGGAGAAAGATAATTGGTGTTGTAAATGGGCCTGCCTGCCTGGATGGTAAGCGTCCCCTTGTATACGTTGGGTTCGACGATCGACTGCAAATTGAGCAAGAAACTGCACTCGATCTTTTCATTCGTTTCAAAACCATCGGTAGTCCATTTTCTTTTATTGAGAAAATTAACAAGTGATGACTGAAGGGTTTGAAAAACTTTTTTATCGACTGTTGTACCTATTTGAGCATAGACAACATTGACCTTGGCATTGATCTCCTGTGCTCCAACTTTTAACCCTGTTAATTGAAATAAAAGGGATAAAAAAACAAAGATGCTAATACCGAAAAATTGTCTGTTTTTAGGTGTGCTCATAAAATTACATCCCGCATTTACAAATACAGATAGTCTAAGTTAGAGATAAATTCAGAGAGATCGATCTGAATAAAGAACTTTAGAAACTAAAAAGGTGATGAGCGTAACCCATCACCTATATTATCTTTTACGACTTAATATTATCTGAACAGATCTTCTTCGTTCTTACGGAAATAGACCTTATCATCCATGAACTCTTGAGTAGCCAAGAGGGCTGGATTGGGCATTTTTTCGTACGCCTTTGAGATCTCGATCTGCTCCTTGTTCTCATGTATTTCCTCAAGGCTGTCGGTATGACTTGCAAATTCCTCAAGTTTATTGTGCAATTCTTCTTTCAGCACAATATTGATTTGAGATGCCCTTTTGGCAATGATCGATATTGACTCGTACAGATTTCCAGTCTTCTTTTTGATTTCATTAAGATCCTTGGTTTCTGCTACGTTGGTAAGGCTATTTCCCAGTTGCCTGCGGAGTCTGCTCATTATTAGAAGATTTTAGGTTATTATTTGTCAAAGTTAAGTAACGTTCGGCTTCTTTCAGCAATTTACTTTCCGGAAACCGATCCTGGAAGTCCTCTACTTCAAGAATTACTTTTGCATACCGCTCGGCCTGCTTTTCAGGTATGCTGAGAGAAGCATACTTATAATAGGCCTTAATGGCCATGAGTTTATATTCATCACCCTTGGGAGAGTCAGGATAATTGTTAATAAGGGTGGTGTACGTCAGTGCCGCAGCCCTGAACTGCCCCACGTTGAAGTATAATTGTGCAGAAAGTGACTCTTTGAGCTCGAGTTTCTTCTGGCATTTTTCGATGATACCCTCCGCTTCCTTTGACCTAGGAGAGGCTGGGTGGGTATTCACGAAAATCTGAAACATGCCTATGGCCTTTAAGGTATTTGATTGCTCAAGCTCGGGTTTTGGAGATTGTTTATAGAAACAATTGGCCTGCATGAATTCTACCTCTTCGGCACGACTGCTTGTGGCAAATACCTCCAGGTAACCCTTGAAGAGATTCTCGGCAGTTGCGTAATCCTTTGTATTATAATGCGCGAAAGCATATTTATAGTAAAGATCGTCAAATTGAGGGGTACCCTTAAAAACTGGAAAAAGCTCTTCAAAAAGGACCTGCGCTTGGCGATATTGCTTTTTGTCGTAGTAGGTGTGCGCCATTTTCAATTTGTACTCATAATCCTTGCTTTTCAACACTTTACTGAATTTTGAGCAGGAAGCGAGAAATAAAAGAAGAAAGATAAAAATGGGTAATCTTGATCGCATACAGGGAGCGCAATTTAATAATTTTTACAATAACCCACCGAAGTTAATTTCAAAGCAGTTCGCTTTGGGTTAAATGTCTCACAAAAAAAAGACCCTCAAAAGAGGGTCTTTTTTACTGAGTTTATCTCAGTTATTTTTTTGTACGGAGATTTGGATGAGGAGCAGGAACGGTGTTAGGACCGTCGGTTGCTTCTGCAGTCGCAGTGAAATCGATCGTATTTGCATCGCCATCTTTCTGACCATATTTGTTGATCAGACGATCACTAGCAACACCTTGCTTCTCAGCCAGGTAAGTAATGATTGCGTTTACACGATCCCAGCTAAGCTGCTGGCTAGCCTTTGAAGCTGCTGAATATCCAGTTACAATAAGCTTACAAGAAGGGTTATTCTTCAAGCGATCTGCTGTAGAAGCAAGAAGGCTTATCGCATCTTTTGAAAGCTTAGCAGATCCTTTTGCGAAAGTTACGCTTGGAACATTGGAGATATTACAAGCTGCAGCAGCAACCATGTTCTTGCAGCATGGAGGTTCAGGACATGTTCCAATACCATTAACATCTACAGGTTGACACTCTGATGGAGTGATCAATTGCTTGTCTTTGTAGTCGGGAACACCATCACCGTCAGTATCCCTGCTCACACCATGTGAGTCAACAGGTGCACCCGCTGGTGTATTAGGCTCTCTGTCGAACTGATCAGTAACGCCATCTCCATCGGCATCATCAAGCACTGGCTTTGGAAGCTTCATCCTTTTAGGAGAGTTAAGCTCACTGTAAGCAAACTCCAGAGGATTTTTCCAATAAAGAGGTTCTACTGATTTGGTTTTCTTCTGAGCGAAGATTTCCTGTGTGAACATCAGCGAGAAGACAAGGAAGAATAGAGAAAATATTTTTGAGAATTTCATATTATGAATGTTTTTGTAGGTTTAGAATTAGAATAGGTTGATGTTCAGACCCACAGATAGGAAATTGTAGAAATCAGGGAACTGAGGAGCATTGTAGCCGTTCAGATCATCGCTGGTTACGAAAGTAACTTTGTCCTCAATGGCCAGGTTAACTTTCTTGGAAAGCTTGAAAGCTGCTCCGAATCCTACGCTGGCAGAAACAAGCGCCCTTTTGCCGAATACTTTTGATCCATTTTCAGTTTCTTTATCTCCATCAGTCTCATATGTATCATCAAACAAAGCATCCAGCCTGTCGTAAGCGTCTTTTCTATCAGCCCAGTCAACATCAGGGATGCTGCTGAAACCATAACGCTGACCACTTGCATTCAATGCGTTTATTTTAGTATCATATCCAATTACACCCAATCCAAGTATTGCGTAGAAGCTAGACTTAGGCTGTGCTTTGTGGAAACGAATATTATTCAAGCTGAACAACGCCTGAACGCTGAGGTCAGCAGTAGTATTTTTGAAATTGCGGAAAACCTTGTCAATTCCGGGTCTGTATCCTGCTTGTCCCCATGCAGAAGCTGCTGAGTAATCAGTACTACCACTCCAGTTTTGACCCTTGCTGGTTCCGTAGTTGAACTCACCACGAAGTGATACAACGTAGCCGAGTGACTTTCTTAGGTGAACTCCATAACCAAAACCAGGAAACTTACTGGAGAAGTCGCCCAAAATAGCATGAGAACCTACCTTCAGACCGAGTTCCCACTGACTCCTTGGTTTTGCTGGGAAATTGTATTGGTTGTTTAAAAACTCATTATGCTGAGCCATTCTGTTTGCAGGAATGATCGATGAGTCCTTCCATTCTAGTCCTGAGTTAGATGATGACTGAGCCTGAGTAATCAAAACCATAGTCATGAGACCAAGGAATAGAAAATACTTTTTACTTCCCATAATGTTTTTGTTAAGTTAGAGAATGATTTTTAAAATGATAATATTATACAAAAATACCGTTAAAGTTCTAATAATCAAATAATCATCCACATTTTTTTGTATTTTATCAACATCGTCTGTAATACCACTAAAAGCACTACTAGTATTACGTAATTAATTCATATGTAAGGACATAGACATACTCCCAAAAATTAGTTTAATTTAGCGCCTTCCACATGTCATCCCCCCAAGAAATCATAAAAAATGAGCTCAAGCAATTTGAGGAACTGTTCAAAGATGCTGTAAGGAGCAACGTTCCGCTGCTCGACCGGATACTTAAATATGTTGTAAAAACCAAAGGGAAACAGCTTCGCCCCATGTTCGTGTTGTTGTCAGCCAAACTGGCGGGAGGCATCAATGACAGCACCTACAGAGCTGCCTCCATGGTTGAGCTACTTCACACCGCTACCCTTGTGCATGATGACGTAGTTGATGACGCTGCAGAGCGAAGGGGGTTTTTCTCTGTTTACGCACTGTGGAAGAACAAGGCCTCTGTGTTGGTCGGCGATTACCTTTTGGCAAAGGGCTTGCTACTTTCTCTTGAACACAAAGACTTCAGGACACTGGAAATACTGTCCGATGCAGTGAAAAAGATGAGTGAGGGAGAGTTATTGCAAATGGAAAAATCCAGGTTGCTGAATATTGAGGAGGATGACTATTTTACGATCATCAAAAATAAAACGGCTTCTCTGCTGGCTTCAGCTTGTGCTGCGGGTGCCTATTCTGCTACCAACGATGAATCGATCACAGAAAAAATGAGGCAGTTTGGAGAGTATGCCGGAATCGCTTTTCAATTAAAAGACGATCTGTTTGACTATGGCACAGATGATGTAGGAAAACCAACGGGCAATGACATCAGAGAAAAAAAACTAACACTGCCGTTGATTTTCACGCTCCATCACGCATCAAGTGCGATAAAAAGAAAACTAACTTACATCCTGAAGAACAAGAGCAGAGATAAAAAAAGCATTGAGGAAGTCATAGCAGAAGTAAAGCAGGCAGGTGGTATTGCATATGCCGAAGAAGTGATGTCAGCATACAAAAACAAAGCACTCAACATACTCGCTGAGTTTCCGGATTCGCCCGAAAGAGATGCCTTGACTGCACTTGTAAAGTTTACCACCGAGCGAAAAAAGTAATATGGTTCAACGTAACAAGCGATGGCGATTTCTAGCGCTTCCCCTGGCAGAGGCTGAACTGTTGAGACAACACCTGAAGATCCACCCGTTGATCTGTGCTATACTCGCATCAAGAGGCATCAGGCGTTTTGAAGAGGCCAAGACTTTTTTTCGACCCGACATCAATGACATGCATGATCCCGGGATGATGAAGGATATGGGAAAGGCAGTGGACCGCATCATCAGTGCCATTGAAAGGAAGGAAAAAATTCTTGTGTATGGCGACTATGACGTGGATGGCACCACATCAGTGGCCATCATGTACGATTTTCTTTCGAAGATCTACTCATCTGACCAAATAGAATACTACATCCCGAACAGGTACAGAGAGGGTTATGGGCTATCGAAACAAGGAATCGCCTATGCAGCAGAGCACCAGTTCAGTTTATTGATCACGCTTGACTGCGGCATAAAATCTATTGATCTGATTCACCAGGCAAAACAAAAAAACATTGATACCATCGTATGTGATCATCATTTGCCGGGTGCTGAGATACCCGATGCGTGGGCAATTCTCAATGCGAAACAAGTTGACTGCCCCTACCCTTACAAAGAGCTTTGTGGATGTGGCGTAGGATTCAAACTCATCCATGCCCTGGCACTAAAACTCAATATTGATCCTGCTGAATACATGCCTTACCTTGAGTTGGTAGCCACTGCCATTGCAGCCGACATTGTTCCGATCACAGGAGAGAACAGGTTGTTGGCAAGTTATGGTATTGAGCAGGTCAATACCAATCCATCTGTTGGCATTCAATCATTGATTGAGCTTAACGGGATCAAGAAAAAAATCACCGTCAGCAGTTTATCCTTCATGATCGGTCCACGCATCAATGCGGCAGGAAGAATGGATGATGCTAAAAAAGCAGTATCACTGTTCATAGAGAAAGATCCAGAAAAGGCAAAGGAAATCGCACTGCTCCTTCAAACCGACAACACTTCGCGAAGAGAAGCAGATCATCAGATCACAGAGGAAGCACTGGAAATGATCCTGTCTGACGAAAGTTTGCAACACAAAAAATCTACCGTATTGTGCAAAGAGGAATGGCACAAAGGAGTGATCGGCATTGTAGCAAGCAGATTGCTTGAGAAATATTATCGTCCGACGATCGTGCTCACAAAGAGTGGCGATGTGTTGGCGGGCAGTGCAAGAAGTATTCCAGGATTCAATATTCATGATGCGCTGGAACAATGCAGTGACCTGTTGATAGGTTTTGGCGGACATTATTTTGCGGCAGGGATGACCTTATTCCCTGAACAACTAAGCGCTTTTCAAAATCGTTTTGAGGAGATCGCGGCTGCAACACTTAGTGAAGATCAATTGGTGCCAGAGATATTGGTAGATGCAGTGATCGAATTAAAAGACATCACCCCAACGTTCTACAACATCCTTCGACAAATGGAACCCTTTGGTCCGGAAAACCCACACCCTGTCTTTTGTGTGAGAAATGTCAGAAATACGGGAACCCGTATTGTTAAAGAAGACCACGTTCGTTTTGAGGTTGAACAATCAGGACACTCCATCTCAGGTATCGGATTTGGACTTGCAGAAAAACTACAAAGCCTCTCGTCTCAGGCTTATCTTGACATCATATTCACGCTTGAGGAAAACCACTTCAGAGATTCAATCAGCTTGCAGATGAAAGTGATCGATTTTGATGCAGCTGGCGTAAGATAGTGATCAAAGCAGTCATTGTCATTAGCGCTCCTGGATCATGAATTGATGCAAATTCAAAGCAACGAACAACATCATTGATCATCAATCACATCAATTCTTACTGCCGGAAGTTGACATCAGTTCAACACTTCGTTGAATAAAATCCGTGAGCTGACTTCCTTTCAACATACCCTGAGAAAGAAGTGCAAGGTCTGCAAGGTTTCTAACCTGCTTCTGTTGCGCTGCCTCATCTGCATTGCTTAGAATTGTTGAGAAGATCTTATTATTCCCATTGATCGTTAGTGTAACCTCATCAGGCATATTCGCATAGAATGCCCCCATTGGGCCGCTCATGGAAGCCATGTCTTTCATCCTGCGCATGAATTCAGGTCTGGTTGCAACCACAGGAGGTGCGTCAGCACTTAGCCCTTTCACTTCAGTAGTTAACGTCAGGTCAGGCACATTGAATTCAAATAATTTTTTAAGCTGCTCAACTTCTTTTTCTGAGAGCACCGACTTGCTGTCTTCTTGTTTGTCGATCAAATTATCAGTGATATCAGCATCGACCCTGGTGAATTGAACATTCTCCCATTTAGATTCTATCTGTCCGATGAATGAAGCATCAACAAGTGTATCCATTTTGACCACTTTATATCCACGCTGCTCGGCAGACTTGATGTATGCATCCTGTTGAACCGGATCTGTTGCGTAGAGAATGACCAGTTTCCCATCTTTATTTTTTTGCAAGGCCTCTGCGGCAGTGCGGTATTCATCCAACGTATAGAATTGTCCGGTTGTTGCATCCTGCATGATATGAAACTTATCCGCCTTCTCCCTGAACTTATCGTCTGTCATCATACCATACTTAACGAACAGACCAAGACTTTCCCATTTTGATTCAAATTCTTTTCGCTCGTTCCTGAATATTTCATCCAGCTTATCCGCTACCTTCTTCGTGATGTGGTTGTTGATCTTCTTGACGTTTGGATCTCCCTGAAGATAACTGCGACTGACATTGAGCGGAATATCAGGAGAATCAATAACCCCTTGTAACAACATTAAAAATTCCGGAACAATATCCTTCACTTCGTCGGTAACAAATACCTGGTTGCAGTAGAGTTGTATTTTATCTTTCTGGATCTCGTATGATTGCTTGATCTTCGGAAAGTAGAGTATTCCAGTAAGCGTGAAAGGATAATCCACATTCAGGTGAATCCAGAATAATGGTGTCTCGTTGAAAGGGTAAAGCTTTTTATAGAACTCTTCGTAATCGGTCGTTGTGAGTTCAGCAGGTTTTTTTATCCATGCAGGATCAGTGGTATTGATCTGGTTGTCTTCAAAGAAAATCGGGACCGGAAGAAACTTGCAAAACTTTTCAAGAATATTTTTGATCCTGAATGAATCCAGGAATTCTTCGCTTTCCTGATTGATAAAAAGCGTGATTGAAGTTCCACGTTCCTTTTTTTGCGATGCGCCAAGTGAGAACTCCGGACTTCCGTCACATTCCCAGGCAACTGCTTCACTGCCTTCTTTGTAGGAAAGCGTCTCCAGTTTGACTTTTTCACTGACCATGAAAGCGCTGTAAAAGCCCAATCCAAAATGACCTATGATATTGGCTTCGTTCTGCCCTTTGTATTTTTCCAAAAATTCTTCAGCACTGGAGA
>JBKCFW010000163.1:0-2730 GCA_046303675.1 bacterium | reverse complement strand
CCATTTGCACAAGGCGATGATGGTCGCGATCATAACCCATCTGCTTTTAGCATGTGGATGGCAGGTGCGGGCGTGAAAGGCGGAACTGTTTATGGAACTACCGATGATTATGGCTATAGGGTGGTTGACAAGCCCGTTACCATACACGATCTTCACGCCACCATGCTTCATCTGCTTGGCATTGATCACAAACAATTGACTTTCCGATTTGGGGGCCGTGATTTCAGACTCACCGATGTACACGGAAATGTTGTTAGGGATATTCTTGCTTAATATTTATTTAAACCAACTCAATGAAATTATCAACTGCTCGCTTTGCTATCCTGCTGTTTTTTATTGCGACGATTTTCACCGCAATGTCATTTCGTGCCTCTTCATACTTGACGCAAAAAGAAATTCGTCATTCATTTTTTATTGCAGGTCCTGACTTCACAGGAATCATAGGGGAAGATGGAAAAGAAATATGGAATTCCGGAAAACCTGGTGCAAGAGATGGGTATGTCTTACCCAATGGCAATATACTGATCTGCTGGGGTGATGAGGTGAGAGAATATGATAACAACAAAACAGTCATCTTTACTTTTAAAAAATCTGCACCTGAAAACGAATTGGGTACAGCAGTCAGACTTGAAAATGGAAATACGTTGATCACCGAGTCCGGTAAGAGTCCTCGCTTGTTAGAAATTGGTCAACAAGGAAACATCAACCTATCTGTTCCACTTCAACCCGAAACGGATAACATTCATATGCAAACCAGAATGGCGCGCAAACTTTCCTCAGGAAATTATATTGTTCCGCACCTGCTTGCGTTCAAAGTAAAAGAATACACTCCAGAAGGGAAAGTAGTAAAGATCTTCAACACAGATCTTCCTGAACTGGGTGGACGTGCTGCTGAAAACTGGCCGTTTACTGCGATCAGATTGAAAAACGGAAACACCGTCGTTACACTTACACACGGAAATAAAGTGGTTGAAATGGATGCTGATGGAAAAGTGATCTGGCAAGTATCGAATGCTGATTTTCAAGAGAAAATCTTTCAAGACCCTTGTGGTGCCCAGCGACTTCCAAACGGCAATACGGTTATTGCTAGTTATGCCGCAAGCGAAGGAATTAAATTGTTTGAAGTAGACAGAAATAAAAATCTTGTCTGGAGTTACAAAGGATTCCGCGTCCATGATTTTCAAATACTGACCACCAATGGAAGGCCCATCAAGGGAACTCCCATGAAATAACTTTTCGCTCTTCATCTTAAGCACGACCCCCTTATGCAAACAGCCCCGGAAATTTTTGTCTTTATTGGAAGGTTTCACCCATTGTTCGTTCATCTTCCTATTGGTCTTGTTTCTTTTGCACTTCTACTCGAATTGCTCATGCTCTGGAAACCGAGGGAAGCATTTAAAAAAGTACTGCCCTTGGTATGGCTACTATCTGCAGTGAGTGCAGTTTTCTCTGCATCTTCAGGATACCTTCTTTCATTGGGTGGTGGATATGAAGAAGAAACGTTGAACCAACATAAGATCAGCGGTATCGTGCTTGCAGCGACCTCAACATTCTGTTATCTGCTTTACATACTCCCATTGAGTTTCATGCAGCGAGCAGTGCAGCCCATGCGATACCTTTTCGTGCTTGGCGCAGGCGTGCTGCTGGTAATAACCGGACACGGTGGTGGATCCTTAACACATGGCAGCACTTACCTCACAGAGTTTAGTCCGCTCTCAAACACTCCTTCCGCAAAGAACGAATCCATCGGGCAATCGAATGCCAGAATTACAAGTCTGGATTCTGCAGATATATTCGAACATGCCGTAATGCCGATCCTGCAATCAAAATGTGTGAGCTGCCACAACAAGGAAAAACAAAAAGGCGAACTGCTGCTTACTTCCTATGAAGAGATCATGGCCGGGGGAAAAACAAGAGAAGGCGTTATTCCGGGCAATCTTTCTACAAGCGAAATATTCAGACGCATTACGCTGCCAAAAGATCACAAAGAATTCATGCCAACGGACGGGAAAAAACCATTAACGGAAAATCAGGTTGCGATCCTAGAGTGGTGGATCGAAACAGGTGCACACAAGAACATGATGATCGCGAGCATGAAGCCAAATAAAAAAATGCAGGATGTGTTTGGCGACTTCTTCCAAATTGGTCGGGATGCTATTTTATCCTATACCGCAGAAGCAGCAGATCAAGACGATCTGGCTGCGCTGATCAATGAAGGATTTCAGGTGTATGCCATTAACCAGAGCGCCAATTTACTGGAGATCAAATACAATGGCAATGCGACAGAAAAACCAAACCTTCAATTGCTCACAGCAGTTAAAGACCAATTGGTATGGTTACAGCTGACGAACTGTAATATTGAAGATGAGGACCTAAAAACAATCGGACAACTATCCAACCTGTACAAGTTAAACCTGAACAGAACAAAGGTCACGGATAAAGGGATCAATGAACTTGCAGGTTTATCAAAACTTGAATATTTGAATCTTTACGGGACCGCCATTACCGACAGCAGTGTTATCGCTTTACAACGTTTTCAAAGTCTGAAAAAATTATATGTATGGGAAACCGCTGTTGATACTACACGAATAGATTCAATGCCCAAGGCCAGAAAAGATTTAGACATCGTTTATAAGCTCTTATAAACTGTGGCTGTTTCCTTGTCCCTTGTCCCTCGTCCCTTGTCCCTTCCCTCAGGCCGCTCAACTCTGTCAACAATTTATAGTCTAT
>JBKCFW010000162.1:0-19472 GCA_046303675.1 bacterium | reverse complement strand
GGTAGGCTCCGTCATCCTTCAGTGCCTCCAATTGCTGCTTGATAACCTGGTCAATTTGCGCCATCTGTTGATTGTCGTTATAGGGTGTAGCGCAAAAATATGTTTTTCCTACTAATTTAGTAGACTTTATAAATGTTTTTTTGTCTTTTTATAAAAAGAGCCGTTAAGAAATCAGAGTGGGATCAAAATAAAACGAAAAGCGGATAAAGAAAACGACTTATGAATACCTACTTTCCAATACAAAACTTGGAAAAGATAAAATCGAGCTGATCTTCGTTGCTGATCTCACCCGTGATCTCACCGAGGTGATACAGACACTGACGAATGTCGATGGCGATGAGATCGCCGGAGATATTATTCTTCATGGCTTCACGAATGGCGATAATGTTGTCAGACACCTGTTGAAGCGACTGATAATGCCTGGCATTGGTCACGATCACGTTCTCTGAATGAATTGAACCAGATACTACTTTACTGACCAGTTTATGCTTCAGCGTTTCAAGGTTAACGTGATCCTTTGCTGATATATATATAGCATCATCAAGCTGATATTGTTGTTGTGCGTGTTGCAATCCATTTTGATCGTCGACTTTATTGCCAACGAGTATGTATGATTTAGCAATGGATCTCAACTCATCTTCAGTTCGCTTAACCTCTTCTGCTGTATCGGCATTGGCATCAAATAAACAAAGGACCAAGTCTGCTGTCTTCATCTTCTCCCTACTCTTCTCCACCCCTATCACTTCTATTTCATCTGCACCTTCCCTTATTCCAGCGGTATCAATCAACCTGAAAATAATACCATCAATATTCAAAAGCTCCTCGATCGTGTCTCTTGTGGTTCCTGCTATTGAACTTACAATAGCACGATTCTCATTCAAGAGTGCATTGAGCAAGGTCGATTTTCCTGCATTGGGTTTACCAATAATCGCAACGCTCACTCCGTTCTTGATCACATTGCCTAGTTTGAATGAGTAGAGTAATTCGTTTACGGTGACATCGATCTTGTCCAATAAATCACGCAGACTACTCCTGTCGGCGAACTCCACATCCTCCTGAGAGAAATCCAATTCAAGTTCGATGAGTGCGGAAAATTTGATCAACTCGGTTCTGAGAGCAGACAACACATGCGAAAAACCTCCTTTAACATGACTCAACGCTGTTTCTTGTGCAGCCTTCGTACCGGATGCAATAAGATCAGCCACGGCCTCTGCCTGCACCAGATCCATCTTGCCATTAAGAAAAGCCCGTAGTGTAAACTCACCAGGAGTAGCGAGTCTGGCACCTCGTCTGATGCATGCCTCAATGATCTGCTGTTGTATAAATGACGAACCATGACAAGACAATTCAATAACATCCTCACCAGTGTAAGATTTGGGCGATCGGAATAACGATAGTACCACTTCATCAAGTTTGTTATCGCCCTCTTTCAACATCCCTACATGCAAGGTATTCCCGGATTGCGCTGCAAGGTCTTTTGAAGGGAATAATCCATTCACCAGCTCAATAGATCCGTTGCCTGATAGACGAATTACGCCGAGAGCACCTACTCCGGGAGGAGTGGCAGGGGCAACAATAATATCATTCCAGGCAGATCCAGACATGCTGCAAAATTACATGCAATTGGGGAGGATAATGAGAATAAAAAAAGTCGCCCTGAAATGAATCAGGGCGACTTCTATATACTTTAAGAGAACCGTTATTCTTCAGCAAGCTGGAAAGTAACCGGCTGACGGCGATATGCTTTTACATTTCTACCGTTCTGTACTGCAGGCTTCCATTTTGGACCCTTACGAATTGCATTGACTGCAATCTCTGCCAGTTTGGAGTTTGGAGGCAAACATCTTGCTACTCCGGCCTCGCCACAAGGCAGGGCACGAACTTCACTAACCAGACCTTCTTTGTCCACAATGAAGAGTACCACTACAGTACCAGAGCGACCATCATCCTGAAGTTCATCGATGTTTCTTTCGATCTCCCTCGTAACGTATTTGGTCCACCCGGAAACACCACCCGGGAATTCTGCATCGATCTCCACTTTCTGGAAGATCTTATCATACTCATCCTCTTTGGGTGCCTCTACGACACCACCCTTATCTTCAATGGGGGCAACGATACCTTCATCTTTGATACCCTCCTGATTGATGGTAGAGATCTTGGTATCTTCCAATTTCTCAATTTCAGGTGGCTTCTCTTCTTCCTTTACCTCTTCATCCTTCACAACCTTGGGAGGTGTGAACTTCGCCATCTCAACTTTGGGAGGCTCAGGTGGCTTTGGAGGTGGCGGAGGAGGAGGTGGCGGCGGCTCGTCGGTTTTGATTTCCTCGAGCTGGACCTCTTTAATGTCTACCTTACCTTTTGAGTTTCCAAGGTCAAGTGTAGAAAGGAAACCCAATAATAACAAGAGCAAAAAGGCAGCGAGCGTTAAGATCAACGCATTCTTCAGACGCTTGTTATATTGAGTTCGCAACTCATAAGCACCGTAGCTCTTGTTTCTTCCTTCAAAAACAAGATCTATCAAATCGGCACCTAATATTTTGTTTGCATCCATTGTAATGCTTTTTTAATGAGATTCAAATTCTTTGACCTGTCATATCTTACTGGATACCAGAAGCGGCCTCAGTGATCGTGATCAAATCGTTTTCCACTTTTGAGATATCAACCATTGCGTAACGCTTGATCCCGTTGATCGTCATCTCGTCAAGCATGTCCACTGTATTTTTGTACGTGGCATTTTCAGTTGGCTTGATGATGACCACAAGATCTTCAGGATTTGTATTCTGACGTTTGCGTATGATCTCATCCCTGATGGTCTTAAAGGTTGCTGTTTGAAGCTTGGTTGGGTCAAGACCCTCGTAATAATATATTACGTCCTGCTTTCCCAGCATGATGGTGAACGCTCCGGATTCCTTTACCTTGTTCTGCTCTTCAGGCTTGTCCACATCCTTTGGCATGAACAAGTTCATTGCCGTTGGCTGTGCCATGGTTGAAGTGAAGATGAAGAAGGTGATCAGAAGAAATCCAAGATCCACCATGGGCGTCATGTCCACGACGGTAGAAAGCTTTTTGGCCTTCTTTACGCCAGGTCCTTTTTTATGACCATTGTCTCCACCAGTATCTATACTTGCCATAGTAAGTAATTTAGTTGATGTTGTTTATTAATCTGATGAGCCTCCACTGATCTGCTGCTGACGAGTTTCATAGAGTGCAGTTCCGATCGGTGCATCTTCAGGAGATGTTACCAAGAGGAACTTGTTCTGATCGTTCTTTTTGAAAGCATTAAGAATATTCTTGAAGTTGGGATACTTGGTATAATTGTCCGCCTTGATCAGGAGATTAAGTTTTCTACCTGAATATGCGTTCAAGGCATCCCTCACCCAGAAGAACAATTCTCCGCCAGTTGAGTCAGCACAGGGTATACCCGGCTGTTGCTTGATCAATTTTTCTGTCTGAGGATCTTCCGGATCCAGCGCAAGCAATCCTTTCAGCTGGTTGAAAGGAACCCCAACGCTAGGAGAATTGACAAAAGCCTTCATTTCAGCTGGAGAAAGCCCGAGATTTCTGGTAGTGTTGAGATTCTCGATCAGAACCTGACGGAACTGAGGATTGTCAACAGAAACAAAAATTCTGCCATCCTTGTCCACCGAAACCATGAAGGCATCTTTTTCCGGCAAGACGATCGAAGACACCGAACCTGGAGTAGTAACCTCCAGCGGCTCAGGTGGCTTGAATTTTGTCGCCATGATGAAAAACGACAAGATCAGGAACGCAATGTCCACGAAGGGCGTCATGTCGTTTACCGGAGCGTGTTTTTTTATTTTGACACTTGGCATGTTTACTGTTTTAAGATTTAGAGGCTATCGCCCTGCATTTCCAACATGGAAATCAGGAATTATTTGTATTGTGAAGCAAAGCTCTGAGTCAATGTGAAACCTGACTCATCAATACCATAAGTGATAGAATCTATCTTAGTAGTAAATACGTTATACATCATAAGTGCAACTGAAGAAGTACCGATACCGAGTGCGGTATTGTACAAAGCTTCAGAGATACCCACGGCAAGTTCAGCAGCAGCACCAGATCCACCCTCTTCACCAAGTGCAGAGAATGATTTGATCATACCCAATACCGTTCCGAGAAGCGCGATGAGGGTACCAAGAGAGGTAAGTGTTGACAAGAACACGAGGTTCTTCTGAAGCATAGGCAGCTCAAGTGCTGTCGCTTCTTCAACTTCCTTCTGGATAGCAGCAATTTTTTGCTCAGTATCTTTTTCGCTGTCAGCGATCATCTCTTTGTACTTTTTAAGACCCGCTTTCATTACGTTGCCTACGCTTCCTTTTTGCTTATCGCACTCAGCAAGAGCAGCATCAACATTTTTGTTGGCAAGGTGGAATTGTACTTTACGTACGAACTCTGCGTTAGATCCTGTACCAGTTGCTTTTCTGATGGTAAGGAAACGCTCGATCGAGAAAACAACTACCATAATGAATGCACCGATCAATAGAGGAACGATGATTCCACCTTCATACATACGGTTCCATGCACCTTTTGGTCCTTTGTGAGATGGCCAGAAACCACCAAGATCATCGGGCTTCGTGAAGCCATCCGGATTTCCCAATAAAAATCTCCAAATAATGTACCCTACAACTATACACAGTATAGGAGCGAGATAAGAAATTGCATTGCCACTACCTTTAGATTGAGAAGTTGCCTTTGCAGCTGCGTTTGGTTTTGTTTCAGCCATGACTTTCGTTTTTTTAATTTAAGATTGCCGTTTAGAAAAAAATGATTTACAATGCTACTAAAAAAAATACTGATTTGAAAAGCAAAACAGGGTATTTTTTAACACATTTCGAGCAAGATAATGAAATTGGACAAAAAAAACACGGGCTTAATGAAAAATTAAAAATCAGGGTTTTATACGCAATTTTTGAACCAAAATGCCGTCTTAACGTTGGTGATTTATCTATTTTATAATATAAATTATTACTTTTCTGCCCCCTAATGCCTCTTATTAAAACTGATCTTTTATGATGAAAACATTATTGACTCAATTCATTTGTATTGCCGTATTCATGCTGACGCAGCAAGCCCCGACCCAGGCCCAGGAACGAAAGCCTAAGCCCAAAGAGACTCCGGCCGCGGCTCCGGCGGTAACAGCAGCAACACCCCCCGCAGCTCCAAAAGCCCCCCCAAAGCCGGGTCCGAAACCTTACAAGGAAATAATCACAGACAAGGCAAAAAGCAGCAAAGGTCTGTTTACCGTTCACAAGGTTGAAGACAAGCATTACTTTGAGATCAGCGAAAATGTTTTTGGAAAAGAGATCATGGCCATCACGCGCTTCACCAAAGTTGCAGGTGGCGGAGGTGTCTATGGTGGTGAAATGGCCAACCAGCAGGTAGTGAAATTTGAAAAGGGTCCGGATGATAAGGTATTCATGCGCGTGGTCACGGTGATCAGTGTTGCAGATTCCACACAACCCATCTACAAAGCAGTCAGCAATTCAAATTTAGACCCCATCGCTGTTGCATTTGACATCAAATCACTTGGTAAAGATTCTTCTGGAGCTGTAATTGATGTAACCGAATTCTTCAACGGAGATAACCAGGCTGTTTCTATCAACCCCAGCGCTAAAAGACGTCTTAACCTCACTGCCTTTCAAAAAGATCGCTCTTACATCCAAAGCATCAAGACATTCCCGATCAACACCGAGGTTAGAACAGTAAAAACATTCTCTGCCTCTTCTGGAAGTGGACCGGGTGCAGGCCCCTCTCCTTTCCCAAGTGCATCGCTACCGGCAGCAAACAACGCCGGTGCTGTAACACTTGAAACCAATACCTCATTCATCCTTCTTCCTGAAAAGCCGATGCAAAAAAGAATGAATGATATTCGTGTTGGATATTTTGCTGAGGATTACACCGTATACAGTGATGATCAGCAAAAAGTTGAAACATCTGATTTTATTGTTCGCTGGAGACTTGAACCAAAACCTGAGGATGTTGAGAAATGGAAAAACGGCGGATTGGTTGAGCCTAAAAAACAGATCGTTTATTACATCGATCCTGCAACTCCAAAAAAATGGAGACCTTACCTGATTCAAGGGATCAACGACTGGCAAATTGCATTTGAAAAAGCAGGATTTAAAAATGCGATCGTAGGAAAAGAGTGGCCTGAAAATGACAGCACCATGAGCCTTGAAGATGCAAGGTTTTCAGTGTTGAGATATTTTGCTTCTGATATTCCAAATGCATACGGACCGAACGTGCATGATCCAAGAAGTGGAGAAATCATCGAAAGCCATATCGGATGGTACCACAACGTAATGAAACTGGTGCACGACTGGTACATGGTGCAAACAGCAGCTGTTGATCCAGACGCACGCAAGATGCATTTTGATGATGATCTGATGGGCAACCTGATCCGATTTGTTTCTTCGCATGAAGTTGGACACACACTCGGACTTCGTCATAACATGGGATCAAGCAGCAAAACACCGGTGGAGAAACTGCGTGATAAAAAGTGGGTGGAAGAAAATGGCCACACTGCATCGATCATGGACTATGCCCGTTTCAATTATGTTGCACAACCTGAAGATGGCATCACCAAAGCGGGATTGTTCCCGAGGATTGGCGACTACGACAAATGGGCCATTGAGTGGGGATATGGATATGGTGCAGATGTTGAAGAGACTGACAAGATCAACAGAAATAAACTATACAACGAGCGCCTTGCTCAAAATCCTCGCATCTGGTTTGGTACATACGAATACGGAAACATGGCAGATCCAAGAACACAGAGTGAAGACCTGGGTGATAATGCCATGAAAGCAAGTGAATATGGTATCAAGAACCTGAAAAGGATCGTACCTCAACTTCCTGAGTGGACGAAAGAAGCAGCTGACCCTTATGAGAATCTATCTCAAATGTATGGACAGGTTGTTTCTCAATTCAACAGATACATCGGGCATGTTGCAAGAAACATTGGTGGATACTATGAGACACAAAAAACTGTTGAACAAGAAGGAGATGTGTATGAGGCAACGCCAAAAGCTATACAGAAAGATGCTGTTGCCTTCCTCAATGCCCAACTCTTCACAACACCAACATGGTTGGCCGATAAGAAGATCTTGGATAAGATCAGCAGTCCGACAGCCGATCAGATCAGCAGCATTCAAGATGGTGCTTTGTCAAGCGTTCTGTCCGCATCCAGACTTTCCAGAATGTCAGTTGCATCTAATCGTTATGCCAATACCTATGGCATCGATGAGCTGTTCGTTGATATGAAAAAAGGTATCTGGAGCGAACTGGCCAGCAAGAAAAAAATTGACGGCTACCGCAGAAACCTTCAAAAGAGTTATACCGAAAGGATGATCGCACTGTTAGGTGGCAATACCTCATCAGGTTCATCAACAGCATCATCTATGATGATCAGCTTTGGTCCTGATCCAAAGAAGACAGACATCACCTCTGTTGTCAGAGCACATCTTGTTTCACTGAGAAGTGAAATTCAGGCTGCTGCATCATCCATGCCAGACAACATGAGCAAGTATCACTTGCAGGATGTTTCTGAAAGAATCAAGAACGCATTGGATCCTAAATAGTGATCACTGAACATCACACAAAGAACCCCTTCAATACTGAAGGGGTTCTTTTATTTTATACTTGTTGTGATGAATTGGCATTTTACGCATCACTCATATCTTAATGCCACTATAGGATCAAGCCTTGATGCTTTCATGGCAGGATAGAGTCCTGCAACAAGACCAACAGCAGAGCAGATCACAATACCGATGGTGATGATGTTCCAGGGGATGAAAAATGGAGTATCCATAAGACTGCCCACTATGTTTCCAATCACGACACCAAGAACGATGCCTATTACCGCTCCCATCAAACTGATCAATGTAGACTCAAACAAAAACTGTGCACGAATGGAATTCCGTTTCCCTCCCAGCGCCATGATCAACCCAACTTCTTTTGTTCGCTCAGTAACAGCCACAAGCATGATGTTCATCAAACCTATTGCAGCACCCACCAAAGTAATGAATCCGATCGCTCCTGCAGCTGCAGAAATCGTACCAAGCAAGCCAATAAAGGTTGCAGCAATGCTGTCGCTCTTATCGACGTAAAAATTACTCTCCTCAGATACTCCCAATCCCCTGATCGGCCTGAAGGTTCCTTCAGCTTCTGCAATAGCAGGCTCCAATTGATTTACATCGTTCACCATGACTGCCAATGCAAAAGATTGATTGGTATTCGGATATCGCTGTCTAACATTGGTGTATGTGGCAAAGACAACATTGTCAGCCTGTAAAAAAGCACTGGACCCTTTCTCTTTGGTGATACCAATGATGCGATACTTGTTGTTACCAACACGGATCACTTTATCAATCGACCTGTCATAGCGTTCACCAAATAATTTATAGGCAACATCTTTACCAATAATGCATATATCAAGTCCAGTCTCCACATCAGTTCGATTGAAATTCCGACCAAAGTCGATTTCATACCCGCTGATCTGTAAATAATTCTCATCTCCCCCTGTTAAGGTAACGGTAGGATTTGTTTTTTTGTTTTCATAATTGACCACCAGGTTGCGTGGACCATTAAGTCCGATGCTGACATTTGCAGGATAGGTATACTGTTGTTTGAACTGCTTGGCTTGTCTGTATGTGATGGTCTTGCCTGTATTTGATTTTTTTTCTTTTCGATTCGATCTCGTGCTGGATTTAGTAACCTGATTATTCCGTCCAAATGACATACGCCTTTCCTTGTAACGGATGCTGAATGCATTTGCACCCATCGTGGAGAAACTGTCGCGCAGACTATTATTCATAGCCTCTATGGCCGTAATGATCCCCACCAGTGCCATTATGCCAAAAGCAATGATGGCCACCGTGATCCCCGTACGCAACTTGTTGGAGCGTACAGTTTTCCATGCCAATGTGAGGTTATCTTTAAGTTTCATGATATAAAAATAGTCAAACCCTGACTCTCAGAGTCAAAAGATCACAAACAAGTTATGTTGTCGCAGAAAAGTTGCTTTTACAGCAACTTGAGCAGCCAGTCAGGATGAATACCAAGGATCAGAATAAAGACGGCATTAACAACCATAATGACCTTAAAGAAACCTGAGAACTGAAGATCGGATTCATGAGCTGGCTCTTTAAAATACATCGCTTGTATCACCCTGAAATAATAATAGACGCTGACAGCAGCACATACAATAGCAATGATGGCCAGCCATATCAATTGACCGTATTTCAATACTGCCAACAACATGTAATACTTGGCAAAAAATCCTGCAGTAAGCGGGATACCAGCGAGTGATAAAATGCTGATCAATCCAGAGAGTGCAACAAGTGGATGTTGTTTGGCAAATCCATTAAGGGCTTCTATCGAGTGGTCTTTTATTTTCGCAAGGATCGCAAACAGCGAGATACTGGCAAGGCTGTACGCTGCGAAATAAAGAATGAGTCCTTGCTTCGCAGGAACATTCAGCGCAAAGATACCCAGCATCATGAAGCCCGCCTGAGCAATGGAAGAGTAACTGAGCATTCTTTTGACACTCTGCTGAAACACAGCAGTGATGTTACCGATGATCAAGGTAAGTGCTGCAATCACCGCTACAAGCAATTGCCAGTCCTGATGAACCTGTCCGAATGCTGATTCAAATAATCTCAAGAACGCATAAAAGGCGGCCGACTTCACAATCGTGGCCATGAAGGATGTATATACCGTGGGTGAACCTTCATACACATCAGGCGTCCAAAAATGAAAAGGGGCAGCAGATACTTTAAAAGACATAGATGCAAGCAGTAGTACCATACCACTGGCTTTCATGGGTGTAAGTGCACCAACGCCTATACCAACGCCTTCAACAGAGAACGTACCTGAAGAACCATACAACAGGGCAATACCCATCAGCATCAGACCAGTTGAAAAAGTACCCATCAGGAAATATTTCAACGCGGCTTCATTACTCTTGAGGTTGGTTTTATCACTACCTGCAAGCACGTAGAGAGGAATGGATACGATCTCAATACCTATGAACAACATCAAGAGTGATTTGAAACCTGCTATGATCGAAATTCCGGCAAGCACAAAGAACATCAACGCATAAAGATCTGAGGGAGTACGACTTGATTTCTCAATCTCTTCACCCGATAGCAAAAAGTAAATCAGTGTTGAAAAAAATATAACCGCATTAAATACAAGTCCAAAAAGATTGTATTGCAACATGCCCAATGTATTGATGCTGAAGAAAGGAGCACCGAGGTATTCAAACCAGTTGCAAACAAAGACCGTAATGATCCCTATGACAGCCACCACGGAGACAGTACGTTTGGAGCTTGTCATGAATCCGGTATACATCATCAGTACACCCCACAAAGCAGAAATAATAATTGCATTCATAGTACGGTCAATATTTTATTTGGGATTGTATTTTTTAATGATGTTAGGCACGGATTCTGATAATATTTCAAAAGCCGGACCAGGATAAATACCCACGAAGAAGATCAGGATCGTCAACACTGACAGTACAAGCACCTGAACTTTAGAGATGTCTCCAAAACCGGAAACTGCTGCAGCAGGTTCTCCATAGAACACATGCTTGATCATGTTCAAGGTGTACACCGCAGAGAGTATGATGCTCACTCCCGCTAAAGCAGCGATCCATGGTTTAAACTGATAAAGTCCGTTGAAGATCATGAACTCTCCCACAAACGCATTGGTCAGTGGCAACGCAATATTGGCAAATGCTGCGATCACAAGAAAGATCGTGAGGGTAGGTGCTTTTTTTGCAATCCCGCCAAGCGCAGATATTTTTGTTACGCCGGTCTGCCTTTCAATGATATCCGCAACAACCCAGAGGGCAAGAATATTAACACCGTGACTAAACATTTGAAGGATGAGTCCCTCAATGGCCACTGCTTTCAAAGTGAACGCCCCTGCCGCCATCAATCCGATGTGGGCAATGGATGAATAAGCGATCAGCTTTTTGATATTATCCTGATACAAGGCGATCACAGATGCGTAGATCATTCCCGCAACGATCACGATGATGATGACCGTATTGAAATTCTTCACAGCGAGGGGGAACATGGGAAACAGCCACCTCAACAAGCCAAACAATCCCATCTTGACCATCACAGCACTTAACACCATGGTTACATGTGTTGGCGCCTGATCGTAGGCATCGGGTTGCCAGGTATGAAAGGGGAACACAGGCATCTTGATCGCAAAAGCGATAAAGAACAAAAAGAAAAGCCAGTTTTGTTGCGTGGCATTCAGATCTGTACTAAAGAAAGAAGCAACCGAAAAAGTTTGTCCCTGAGTTTGCAAATGCAAATAAATGATCCCGATCAAAAGAAACAGAGATCCTAAAAACGTATATATGAAAAACTTAAACGTTGCCTTGATGCGCTTCTCCCCTCCCCAGATGGATGACAGAAAATAAACCGGGATGAGTGCGAGTTCCCAAAACAAATAAAATACCAGCGCATCGGCTGCCATGAACACGCCCATCAATCCACATTGTGTAAGCAACATCAATCCATAAAACTTGCTGGCATTGGGATATCGACCTATAGGGATCAAAAGAAAGATCAATGGGAATACCAAGGCAGTCAACAGACACAAGGTCATTGTAAGCCCATCCAGCACCAACGAAAAACTGCTACCCATACCTGGAAGCCAGACATAGCTTACCTGTGTGAGCTGATAGAATTTAGGGTCGGCGTAAAAGAGGCTGGCGACCACAACACCAAGACTCAACACAGAGACAACCAGTGCAGTGGTTTTGGCAGCCATTTCGGATCTGAGAAAAAAGGAGATCAATGCTCCTGCCAAAGGCAGCCAGATCAATAAAGCGGGAAAATTATCAAAAGCTGAGAACATAGTTGATCCGTTTGATTAGAGCTTCCAGAACAACTGGAAGATGAAGAAAATTATAATAGAGATCATCATGATCAAGATATATGAACCGACCTGACCACTCTGCAGAAAGCGCAATTGCCTGCTGCTGAATTGCACTGCCTTTCCTACACCATTCACCAGTCCATCGATCAACTTGGCTTCGATGATCCTGTCAAGAAAACCTGAAAAACGATTCAATGGTCTTACGATCACCGCACCATAGATCTCATCAACGTACCACTTGTTGGCAAGCACAGAAGAGAGTCCACGATAAGGTGCCGGAGTAAATTCTTTTTTGGCAAACTGTTTGAACGCGATGAGGATCATGATCACGATAAGCAATACCAAACCACCCATCAATGCCAACTCAAGACTGTGTGACAAATGAATAGCTCCATGTTGCGCAACAGGTGCAGCAATTACGGGTGATAGGAAGTTCGACAGACGGTGTGCATTTTCTGCAAACACGGGTGGAATACCGATCCAACCTGCAGCGATCGAAAACAACGCAAGAATGATCAACGGCAAGGTCATTGCCTTGGGTGATTCATGCAAGTGATGTTCCTGCTCATGTGTACCCCTGAATGTTCCTGAGAATACAAGGAAATACAACCTGAACATATAAAAAGCTGTCATCAATGAAGTAATAACGCCCAGTGCGTAATAAATGGGATGTTTGGCAAGTGCAGCAGTAAGGATCTCGTCTTTTGAAAAGAAACCAGAGAATGGAGGAAGACCTGCGATCGCGATACAGCCGATCAAAAATGTAATGTGCGTAACAGGGAGCTTGGATTTCAATCCTCCCATCTTCATGATATCCTGCTCATGATGCATCGCATGGATCACACTGCCTGCTCCAAGGAATAGCAAAGCTTTAAAGAAGGCATGTGTCATCACATGGAATACTCCTGCTGTATATGCTCCCACACCAAGAGCAAGGAACATCAAACCAAGCTGACTCACCGTAGAGTACGCCAACACTTTTTTGATGTCATTTTGCTTCAATGCGATCGTTGCTGCCAGCAAGGCGGTAGAGATTCCGATGATGGCTACTACGTTTTGAGAGACCGGCGCAAGTGAGTACAATACATTGCTGCGTGCGATCATATAAATACCTGCAGTCACCATGGTTGCAGCATGGATCAGGGCTGAAACAGGTGTTGGACCAGCCATCGCATCAGGTAACCAAGTATAAAGGGGTATCTGTGCTGACTTACCCATAGCACCAACAAAGAGAAGCAATGTGATACCGGTGATCACAGACACAGGAACAGTTGAGGCTTTGGCAAATACATCTGCATATGCGATCGAACCAAACTGACTGAGCATCCAGAAGATGGCTAACAAAAAGCCGAGGTCACCAATGCGGTTCATTACAAAAGCTTTCTTGGCAGCGTTGTTGTATTCACTGTTACCAAACCAGTAACCGATCAGTAAATATGAACAGAGTCCAACTCCTTCCCACCCAATGAACATCACCACAAAATTTGAACCCAGCACCAGCAACAGCATGGAAAAAACGAAGAGGTTCAGGTATGCGAAATATCTTGCAAAGTGAGGAGCACTTTCCTCTTTCATATAGGCAGTGGAATAAAGATGGATCAAAGAACCAATGCCTGTGATGATCAGCAGGAATAAGACACTTAACTGATCAACTTGAAACGCGATGGGAATATCCAGACCGGCCGTCTTGATGAAATCAAACAGTGTGACGATCAGTGTAGTAAAACCCGGTGCAGAAACTTCATTAAAAAGAGCAAGGCTTATACCGAAAGAAGCAACGATAACACCGGTACCAATGATGCTTACCAATGTTTTTGATAAGAAATTTCTTCCCAGACCATTCACAAGAAAGCCAAGCAAGGGAAGCAGTGGAATCAGAAAAACGTATTTGCTCATATCAATAGTTAAGTAAGGTCAATCAGTATGTTGGTTCTCTTAATGCTTTAGCCTGTTCAAAAAGTTTATGTCAACCGTATGGATATTTCTGAACAGCATCACGATAATGGCCAGTCCCACCGTTACTTCAGCTGCAGCCACCACCATGATGAAAAAAACAAACAGTTGTGCCTCTGTGCCAACAGTTGTTGCCCGGTCGGTCAGGAAGGCATTCACATGGTGCATCTTGGAAAAAGCAACCAGCAACACATTCACTGCATTCAACATCAGTTCAATACACATGAAAATGATGATGGCGTTCCTTCTGGTCAGCACCCCTACGATCCCGATAGAAAAAAGGGCAATTGAAAAAAAGATGTAATAACTAACTGGAATGACTGGCATATAAAAAGAATTCGTTGTTTTTTATGATACTATTTTTCCATGCTCTTTCTTTCCCAATACCACCGCACCTACCATCGCACTGAGAAAAAGTATACTGCTGATCTCAAAAGGCACCACGTATTCTGTGAACAATACCTTACCAAGATTCTTGATCAATCCAATATTGCCCTCACCTCTCATGCTGTTGATGAAACCACCATTGTCTTTCAATGCGGCTACCATGACCAACATCAAACTTCCACCGGAGATTGCAGCCGCAAGCCTGAGCCAGCTGCTTTTTTGCGTCTCGCTCTCCTTATTCAAATTCATGAACATGATCACGAAAAGAAACAACACCATGATCGCACCGGCATACACGATCATATTGACGATGGCAAGAAACTGTGCATTCATAAGAATGTAATGACCGGAGATCGTGAAAAACACCAGGATCAGCCACAATACACTGTACACAGGATTACTGCTGAATACCACCATCAATGCACTGAACAATGACAGTGCGGTCAGGAACCAAAAAAGTATTTCAGTGATGTGCATGGTCGTTATTTGTTTTTTAATTGTTCTTCCCTTTTGCCCTTGGCCTTCTCAAAATTTTCCTTGTCGGAAACAGGATGAGGGATCAGCAACTCGTCTTTTGAGTAGATAAAACTTTTTCTGGTATAGTTGGAAGGGGTGAAAGTTTCTGAAAGGTAGATGGCGTCCTTCGGACAAGCCTCTTCGCAGAGTCCGCAGAAAATACAACGCAGCATGTTGATCTCATACTTGGCTGCGTATTTCTCTTCTCTGAACAAATGCTTCTCGCTTTCTTTACGCTCAGCTGCTTCCATCGTAATGGCTTCAGCCGGACAAGCAACAGCGCAGAGTCCGCATGCTGTACAATTCTCTCTTCCGTACTCATCTCTGTTGAGCACGTGAAGTCCTCTGAACACTGGACTGAAAGGTCTTTTCACTTCAGGATAAGAAATAGTCGCCTTTTTCTTAAACATGTGCATGAATGTGATCGCCATCCCTTTTAAAATAGCAGGCAGGTACAACCTCTCCATGAAGGTCATCGGCTTCTGCTCAAGTACTTTAGCTCTGTTTGTCAATAACCCCATACATTATTTATTTAACCATAGCATGACTACGGCAGTGATCAACATATTTGCCAATGCAAGTGGTATCAATTTTTTCCATCCAAGGTCCATCAACTGATCATACCTGAATCTTGGGATGGTCCATCTTACCCACATGAACAAGAACAAGAAGAATACGATCTTTGCAAACAACGCCGCAAATCCAAGGAATGCCACCGTGTTGCCGCCGAGTGTTGCTGACAATGCTGCTTCATCAACAAACGGAATATCGTATCCACCAAAAAACAAAGTTGCCATCACCGCACTGGAAATGAACATGTTCACATACTCTGAGAACAAGTACAATCCAAGCTTCATGGAAGAATATTCCTGATGGTAACCGAAATTAAGTTCGTTCTCCGCCTCGGGCAAATCAAAGGGAGTTCTGTTACACTCAGCAAACACACAGATCAGGAAGATCAGAAATCCCAATGGTTGATAGATGATGTTCCAGCCGCCCGACATCTGTTGTTCTACTATTGTTTTCAAACTCAATGAGCCAGTCATCATGAGCAATGCAATCAACGACAAGCCCATCGCCAATTCATAAGAAATGATCTGTGATGCACCGCGTACTGCAGCGATGAGGGAGAATTTATTGTTGGATGACCAGCCTCCGATCATGATGCCGTAGACACCAAGGCTCACCACACCGAAAATATAGAGTATGCCAATGTTTACATCAGCGATCTGTAGACTGACTTCACGATCGAATACAGTGATGCTGCTTCCCCAGGGAATCACAGCACTGGTAAGCATGGCCGTGATCATTGCGAGCGCGGGACCCAAAACGAAGAGGATCTTGCTCGATGCAGTTGGGATGATCTCTTCTTTGAAAAATAATTTTAGTCCATCGGCAAGTGGCTGAAGCAATCCAAAGGGACCAGCACGATTTGGACCAAGACGGTCTTGCATGATTGCAGCCACTTTTCTTTCTCCATAGGTAGTATACATCGCAACGATCAAGGAGAAAGTGATGACACCGCCGATCAACAAGAGTTTTTCGAGCGCCAATGATAAGTCTATTGCCAAAAAGTCGATTCCGATCATTGTTTTTTTGTTGAAATGTTGAATGTATCACTTGAAGCCGGACCATTGATCTTGCTGAGATCTATGGATGGATCATTCACCTCACTGATGCTGTGAATATCCATCAATAACTTCGGACTTCTTCCTTCATGCACTGCGGAGAAAGTCTCTGTTGGCTTTTTCATGTTCTCATAATGCCCTTGCGCGATCACGGAATGCCTGTTCACATGTGTTGGTCCTTCGATCACCCAATCACTGGTTGATTTTTTTTCAAATCGACACTCATTGCAGATCCAGTCTTCCACCTCACCCCACTGATCTTTACGTGCAGTCACACGCAACACTTCTTCCCCACGCTGCCACAAGGTAACTTTACCTGAACAGCATTTGCAATCGCGGTGCGCATTCTGTGGCTTGGTGAACCAAACACGGTTCTTGAACCTGAAGGTTTTATCGGTCAATGCACCAACCGGACAAACATCGATCACGTTGCCGATGAAATTATTGTCGAGTGACTTTTCAATATACGTAGCGATCTCTGCATGATCACCTCTGCTCAATATACCATGCACACGGTTCTCTGTAAGTTGATCTGCAACATACACACACCTGTAACATAAAATACAACGGGTCATGTGCAGCTGAATGTATTGTCCGAGGTCATGCTTCTCAAACGTTCTGCGTTTGAATTCATAACGCGTTCCTTCTTTTCCGTGCGAGTACCCGAGGTCTTGTAGATGGCACTCTCCTGCTTGATCACAGATCGGACAATCAAGGGGATGATTCAACAACAGAAATTCCACCACTCCGTTTCTTGCGTCGGTTACACGCGGACTTGTAATATTTTTTACTTCCATGCCGTCCATCACACCGGTTCTGCAGCTGGCCACCAGTTTAGGCATGGGACGCGGATCAGATTCACTGCCCTTGCTTACTTCAACAAGGCAGGTTCTGCATTTACCACCACTACCCTTGAGCTTGCTGTAATAGCACATGGCGGGAGGTGTAACATCACCGCCGATCATCCTTGCAGCTTGCAGGATGGTCGTGCCTTGCGGAACATCGATCGTGATGTTGTCGATGGTTACTTTTACTTTTTTAACTTCTTCGGACATAGTTATTTTTTTTGGGCATCGCCCATTCAACTTATGCTACAGGTTCCAATGCATCAGCATATTTGGCAATACCATAGTTCTGCTTCAAACATTTTTCCGGATTCTTTACATGCCACTCAAACTCATCCCTAAAATGCCTGATGGCTGCTGCAACAGGCCATGCTGCTGCATCTCCCAACGGACAAATCGTATTTCCCTCAATCTTTCTTTGTATGTCCCACAACAGATCAATATCACTCATCGCACCTTTTCCTGTGTCGATCTTTTGCAGGATCTTCTCCATCCATCCTGTTCCCTCTCTGCACGGAGAACATTGTCCACAACTTTCATGTCTGTAAAAACGTGCCAATGTATAGGTATGCTTCACCACGCACTGATCTTCGTCCAATACAATGAATCCACCGGATCCCATCATGGAACCGGTAGCAAATCCCCCATCAGAAAGACTTTCATAATTCATGTATCTCGTTTCACCTTTTGCAGTTTTGAGCAACAGGTTTGCGGGAAGAATTGGAACTGAAGAACCTCCGGGTATACAAGCCTTTAGTTTTTTTCCGTTGGGTATACCACCACAATATTCATCACTATAAATAAATTCTTCTACAGAGATGGTCATGTCGATCTCATATACACCTGGCTTATTGATGTTACCGCAGGCAGAAAGAAGTTTTGTTCCGGTTGATTTGCCAACACCGATTTTTGCATACTCGTCTCCGCCCATGTTGATGATAGGGACAACTGCTGCCAATGTTTCAACGTTGTTGACGACAGTCGGACAATCCCACAGTCCTTTGATCGCAGGAAACGGCGGCTTGATACGTGGATTACCACGCTTGCCTTCCAAGGATTCGATCAATGCAGTTTCCTCACCGCAGATATAAGCACCTGCACCGCGTTGTACATAGATCTCACAATCAAATCCTGATCCTAAAATATTTTTTCCAAGGAAACCATTTTGCTTGGCTTCTGCGATGGCTTGTTCAAGAATGCCAACGATCCATGCATATTCACCACGGATATAGATATATGTTCTATTGCTTCCCAGTGCGAAAGAAGCAACGATCAATCCTTCTATCAACAGATGGGGAATGAATTCCATCAAATACCTATCCTTGAATGTACCAGGCTCTGATTCATCCGCGTTACACACAAGATAACGAGGCACACCTTCAGGCTTAGCAAGAAAACTCCATTTCAATCCGGTCGCAAAACCTGCTCCGCCTCTTCCACGCAATCCACTCTTCTTCACCTCTTCCACAATCGCTGCAGGATCCATCTGCTTCAATGCTTTCTCCACTGATGCATAACCACCCTCTCTTCTGTATACATCAAAATGACGTATTCCTTCGATATGCGCTTTTTCCAGTAATAGTTTTTTTGCCATGTTGCTATATGCTTTAATGGTCTGCTTATTTTTTATTTCTGCATTCCGCAATGATCGCATCCACTCTTTCTTTGGTGAGGTGCTCTTTGTAGTGCATCCCCATTTGCATCATCGGTGCGTAACCACATGCTCCGAGGCACTCCACCGTTTTAAGGGTGAACATTCCATCAGAAGTGGTTTGTCCAACTTCAATACCCAATGTTGTTTTGATGTATTCGATTATGTTGTCACTGCCATTTAACATGCACGGTCCGGTATGGCACACTTCAAACACATGCTTACCAACCGGCTTCAGGTTGAACATGCTGTAGAACGTTGCCACCTCATATACTTCAATCGGATCGATCTGCAGCAACGAAGCCACATAATCCATCGTAGCAGGTTTCAACCAACCGCCAAACTCCTCTTGTGCAAGATGCAACAAAGGGCTCAAGGCACTTTTTTGCTTGCCTTCAGGATAGCGATCGATCATCGATTGCACCTCTTTTAATTTATCATCTGAAAACTTCACCATCTCTTTTGTTTTATGCATCCATTTCTCCTGCGATCAGGTTAAGACTACTCATGGTGATGATGGCATCACTGAGCATGGTGTCCTTAACGATCTCAGCATAGGCTTGATAATAA
>JBKCFW010000161.1:0-9274 GCA_046303675.1 bacterium | reverse complement strand
GTGCCAATCTTGAGGATGTCTTTATCCAGCTTACTGGTCACTCGCTTAGAGAAGGATGAAGTTTCGCCTCTGTCAGCTGCTGATACAGTGAATATTGCTTATTTTTACCATCTTAATTTTTTATATGTATAGACCACTTTTAACATTGCTGTTTATCTCTTGTGTAAGCGTCTCTTTTGCACAAACAAAACCTGTAGCAAAGCCTGCTGCAAAACAAGCCGTACCTGCTGCTGCAAAACAGGCAACACCCACTCCTGCAAAACAGTCAGTACCTGCTGCGGCAAAACCTGTTGTGGCGCTAAAGAATGCAGCTGACTCCATGAGCTACGCGATTGGTGTGCTGGATGCAAATTTTTTCAAAACCCAAGGACTGGATTCGATCAATTCAAAAGCATTGGCAAGTGGATTCAGTGATCAGATGAAGGGACAGACTTTGTTTACGCCAGAACAAGCTGATCAGATCGTTAGATCAGCCATGCAAAAAATGGCCCGAGTAAAAATTCAACCTGCTATAGATCAGTGCAACAATTTCCTTGCTGAGAATGCAAAGAAGCCTGGCGTGAAACAAACTGCTTCTGGGCTTCAATATGAGGTGATTCAGGAAGGCAGTGGCGCAAAGCCAGCTGTTACCGATACCGTGTCTGTTCATTACGAAGGTTTCTTACTTGATCGCACCACACCATTTGACAGCTCACGCGATAGAGGTGAACCAACTTCATTTCCTCTAAATAGGGTGATCAAGGGATGGACCGAAGGTGTTCAGTTGATGTCTGTTGGGTCAAAATACAAATTCTACATTCCTTATCAGCTTGCATATGGTGAGCAGGGATCTCCGCCAACAATACCTGGGGGATCTTTATTGATTTTTGAAGTTGAATTGATCGACATAAAAAAATAGCATGACGACTGACCCCCGTTATCCGATAGGGAAAGTACAGCTCGTTGAATATTCGGAAAAAGAGAAAGAGGCCAGACTTGCCGATATTCTTTTTTTGCCAAGGATGTTGGAGTATGCCGTGTTGAATCTTGATGAAAAGCAGATCCAGACTCCTTATCGGGATGGTGGTTGGACAACACATCAACTGGTGCATCACCTGGCAGATTCGCACATGAATGCTTTTATAAGATTCAAGCTTGCATTGACTGAAGACAATCCTGTTATTAAGCCATATGATGAGGATAAGTGGAGTCGACTTTCAGATGTATCTGAAGTTCCAATCAATGTATCCATCACGCTGTTGCACTCTCTTCATCATCGCTGGCACACGCTCCTGGAATCCATGAGTGAGCAAGATCTTAAACGAACTCTTTTTCATCCTGAGAAACAAAGAAATATATCACTCTGGGAGATGTTGCTTATTTATGCATGGCATGGAAAGCACCACGTAGCTCATATTACAAGTCTTCGTGAACTGAACGGCTGGTAACATAAATCATCAAAACATGCAAACAAATGTTTCCTTGAGATCCTTCAACACCTTCGGGGTTGATGCTATGGGGAAATTTGTTGCAGTGATCAGTTCTGAAGCCGAAGCTTCTTCTTTTTTCAAGTCAGATGAATTCATAAGTCTACGTCTTAATCCTGAAAACATCCTTTTGTTAGGAGGCGGCAGTAATCTTCTTTTTACCAAAGATTTTGAAGGTCTCATTGTTAAGAACGAGATCTCCGGCATGCGTGTTGTTGAGCAAAAAGATGATATGGTATTGGTTGAAGTTGGTGGGGGTGTGATGTGGCATGATTTTGTAATGCATTGCATCAATAATGGTTGGGGAGGGGTTGAAAATCTTTCCCTGATACCAGGTACGGTGGGTGCTGCTCCTGTTCAGAATATAGGGGCCTATGGAGTTGAACTTAAGGATGTTTTTGTTAGTCTACGTGGCTGGGATCTAAAGCAACAGTGTTTCAGAGAATTCAGTAATGCGGAATGTGCATTTGGGTATCGAACCAGTATTTTTAAGACTGATTATAAAAATCGACTGCTCATCACATCTGTTGTTTTCAAGTTGACCACAACAGATCATCACCTATCGCTCGAGTATGGAGCGATCAGAGAACATCTAAATAGGTATTCTATTGTCAATCCAACCATCAAGGATATCTCAGATGCAGTAATTCACATCAGACGATCTAAACTTCCCGATCCCGGTGAGATTGGCAATGCAGGAAGCTTTTTTAAAAATCCTGTTATCAGCAAGGTACAGTTAGACGCAATCAGCATCAAATATCCTGAAGTTGTTGCACACCAATCCGGAAACGGATATAAGATCGCAGCCGGCTGGCTGATCGAAAAGGCTGGATGGAAAGGCTATAAGGAAGGTCATGTCGGTTGTCATGATAAACAGGCATTGGTTCTTGTCAATTATGGTGGAGCAACCGGATCTGAAATAGTTGAACTTTCAAAAAAAATCCAGGCTTCTGTTGTTGAACAGTTTGGTGTCCAACTCGAACCCGAGGTTAATATTTTGTAAAACATCTACGGAACAGATTGCAGTCTTTCTTTGTTTGTAATATATTGGCTTAATTTCATCTTTGCTGTTATTTCCAGTTATATGAAGGGTTTCAATTTCTCAGCATTTATTCCGTCTGAAGGGAACAAAAGCGACTTCGAAAAGATGCTGGACATTTTTATGCAGTTGCTGGGGTATACCAACGGAGATGCGGAAGAGGCATTGCGGTGGATGACGGAGCTCGACAAGGAGTATAAGTTTAGTACGCCTCAATATGGAATAGGCGACTTTATTGAAGATCTTAAGCAGAAGGGGTACATTGATGAGGACAATAGGAAGGGGGAGATTCGCATCACGCCCAAGACAGAACAAGGGATAAGAAAGAGATCCCTCGATGAAATTTTTGGGAAACTAAAAAAGGGCAGGAAGGGAAATCATACAACCTATAAGAGCGGTCAGGGTGATGAAACCAATCCAGAAACCAGGCCTTTTCAATTTGGGGATGTACTCGAACAGATCGATTTTGTAACCTCCATTCGGAATTCTCAAATCAATACAGGCATTGACAATTTCTCATTGCGTGAAGATGATCTCGAGATCAGAGAAACTGATTTTAAAACGCAGACGTCTACCGTGTTAATGATTGATATTTCACATTCTATGATCCTTTATGGTGAGGACAGGATCACTCCCGCCAAAAAGGTTGCCATGGCCCTCAGTGAACTGATCAAGACAAAGTACCCGAAAGACACATTGGATATTGTCGTGTTCGGAAATGATGCATGGACGATCGAAGTTAAGGATCTGCCTTATTTGCAGGTCGGTCCTTATCACACCAATACAGTAGCCGGACTTGAACTGGCAATGGATATTTTGAGAAGACGAAAGAACCCGAATAAACAGATCTTCATGATCACGGATGGTAAGCCGACATGTCTAAAGGAAGGGAAGAAATATTACAAGAATGCATTCGGACTTGACCGAAAGATCACAGGCAAATGCTTGAATCTTGCGGCTCAATGTAAAAAGCTCAGGATCAAGATCACCACTTTTATGATCACCAGTGATCCTTATCTGCAGAGTTTCGTAAGGGCGTTCACGGAAAGTAACAATGGACGCGCATTTTACGCTTCCCTGGATAAACTAGGAAGTTTTGTATTTGATGATTTTGAAAGTGGAAAGAAACGCAACGTCATCTAGTGATCATGATATGATCATGGATGGTTTAATAATGGATAAAAATTATGATGAATACTATATCAACTTTTGGAGCGCTTAAGAAATCCGGTTATGTCAGCAAGACGATCAAAGAGGAAATGCGGCAGAATCTTATTAGTAAGATGAAAGCCGGTGAAGAACGATTTCCTGGGATCATCGGATATGAGGATACGGTGATACCAGACACAGAACGCGCAATTCTTTCCAGACACAACATGCTTTTTCTCGGATTGCGTGGTCAGGCAAAGACAAGACTGGCACGTCAGATGACTGATCTACTGGATGAATACATTCCTTATATCAGTGGAAGTGATATCTATGATGATCCTTTTCATCCTATATCCAGCTATGGGAAACAACTGATCGCTGATCAAGGTGATAAAACGCCTATCAGTTGGCTGCATCGTGAGGAGCGTTATGGAGAGAAGCTTGCAACGCCTGATGTCTCTGTTGCTGATCTTATTGGAGATATTGATCCAGTAAAGGCAGCAAACCTTCGATTGAATTTCTCTGATGAACGGGTCATTCATTATGGTATTATTCCAAGAAGTAACAGATGCATTTTTGTGATCAATGAATTGCCGGATCTTCAGGCAAGGATACAGGTCGCATTGTTTAATATTCTTCAGGAAGGCGATATTCAGATCCGTGGTTTCAAGTTGAGGTTGCCGCTCGATATTGTATTTGTGTTTACAGCAAATCCGGAAGACTACACAAATAGAGGCTCAATTGTTACGCCGCTTAAAGACCGTATTGAAAGTCAGATCCTCACCCATTATCCAAAGACAATTGAATCAGCATTAACAATTACTGCCCAAGAAGCATCAATCCATGGGGAGCAGGAGAAATTGGTTGAACACAGCGATCTTGTGTCAAGGATCATTGAGCAGGTTGCATTTGAGGCCCGTTCTAGTGAGTTTGTTGACCAAAAGAGTGGTGTGTCTGCGAGGCTGACTATTGCTGCTTTAGAAAATGCTTTCAGTTCTGCTGAGCGCAGGGCGCTGATCAATAAAGAAAAAAGTACACAAGTATGGATGAGTGATCTTCAAGGGATCATTCCTGCGATCACTGGTAAGATAGAATTGGTCTATGAAGGTGAGCAAGAGGGACCATATCAGGTCAGCGTCAATTTACTTGAGCGATCCATCAGAACTATTTTCATTCAATATTTTCCTGATCCTGAAGAATTTAAAAAGAAGCGAAATAAGGAATCAACTGTTGTTAGTCCCTATAAACAGATCACCCAATGGTTCGATGAAGGCAATCAGGTGAACATGTTGTTTCATCTTAAAGATGCAGATCGGGTTAAACTACTCAACTCCGTCACTGGACTTTCAGATCTTGTATTAAAGTATTATCCCAAAGCGTCAGGAAAACAGAAAGCATTACTCATGGAGTTTGTACTTTATGGACTAAGTGCTTATTCTCTGATCAGTAAAAAAATACTCTCTGAAAAAGTTGAATTCAGGGATTTGATGGGAGCGATGTTTACGGGGGATGAGGATATGCAAGGGACGAGGGACTAGGGACAGGGGACAAGGAAATACAAGGGGGCGAGTGATTATAATTAAAAACTATTATGCAACAAAAAAGGGTCAAATTTTAAATTGACCCTTTTCTTATTGCGCACATTTTCTTGTATTGGCTGTATTCCTAGTCCCTCGTCCCTAGTCCCTCGTCCCTTGCTATTTATTCATCGCCTCAATCCCTCTCAAATACTCCATCAATATAACCGCCTGCCTTATCTCCATGAACAATTGGCGTTGCTCGTCTGATAAATTATCAGCCTTGTTTGAAAGAATATCTTGTACTGCTTGAGTTAGTTCTGCAGCAGACATGCCTCCGAGATATGCATAATATGCCATTTGTTCCTGAAGATCTTTCGTGAGTGCCGCAGATACCTTTGCAGCGAGTTTTTTATCACCTGCTCTGTATGCAGCTTCAAGGAATTGCATGCTTACGGTGTTGTGCTGATTTTGTCTGCTGACCAATCCATAAGGGAAGTTTTCCTCGAGCATGTTTTTGTCAGCCATGTTAAGAAGTTCAACAGCCTTTTCTTTCTGCCCTTCGATGGCCAGTTGGTTTGCAGCCTCTGCAAAGGCTTGTCTGATGCCGATCAAGTGTCTTCTGTTTTCCTCATCAAAATATACACCTGGAATATTGGCACTTCCGTATGCGAATTTATTTTTTAGTACATCGTAAGATCTTGTTGAATTGATCATGTTATCACCAGCCATTGGAACAAAGCGATAAGCCTGGCCATCACTTCTCAAATACTGACCAAATCCAAGTTCACCAAATGGAGAGGTGAAGTAGATAGGTCTCTGCCATTTATTGGCTGCTAATATATTAAGCACTGCCATATCGTTTTTAAGTAGGATGTCTTTAGGAAGATCAAACCTCAATTCAGGAAGTAGTTGATCCGTTGATTCAACTGTTCCATTTTTTCTGACAAGTGCTGTATCAACAGGGATGCTTACTTTTTTAACTGGCAAGTAGTTCATGGAGCTTCCGTCCTGCATTTGTAATAATACAGAAGGATCATCGCTGCCAATGAAATCGTGCATTAGGCTGTATAGGTCGATGTACCTGTTCTGATCCGTGATGCCTGGTCGCTCAAAGAATCTGACGTAATCTCTCTTACCACCCTCAATCTGATCCGCACTCCAGATCACATCGATCGGGGCACTTTGGTTCACTTTATAGCGAAGTTGATTGATGTACCAGTCGATACCAAGAAGCGAGTAGTTGATCACGCGCACATCGGTACGGATCCCTTCAACTTCTTGTGCATACCACAATGGGTAAGTATCATTATCGCCGAATGAGAATAAGATCGCATTTGGTGCACAGCTCTCAAGATAATTTTTTGCAAGGTCTCTTGCTGTTTGTTTCTTGCTTCTGTCATGGTCATCCCATTCTTCTGCTGCCATCAAGACAGGAACAGCAAGCAAGCAAACCAACGCGGCAGATGCGTTTGCGATACCTTGTCCGGTGAAACGTGCAAGCCAATCTTTGATCTGCATGACTCCCAAACCGATCCAAATTGCAAACGCATAGAAAGATCCAACATAGGCGTAGTCACGTTCACGTGGCTGATTACCTGCCTGGTTCAAATAAAATACAATTGCCAGTCCGGTAAAGAAAAACAACAGGAAGGAAACGAATGATCCCTTTTGGTCTTTTTTGTATTGATAGAAAAAGCCGATCAAGCCAAGAATAAACGGTAATGCAAAAAGTTTGTTGTTTGCTTTATTGTTTCTAAGGCTTTCTGGTAATTTATTCTGGTCGCTAAGCACTGCTTTGTCAACAGCATCAATTCCTGTGATGGTATTTCCATCTCTTGGATTACCGAAACCCTGGACATCATTTTGTTTACCAATGAAATTCCATCCGAAATATCTGAGATACATCCATCCAATTTGATAGCTGATTGCCCATTTAACATTGTCCACCATCGTCGGTTTTTCGCCATCTTCCAGGTTCAACCATCGTTGATAGAATGTAGCATGGCCTTGGTCATTGCTGGCATCCCATACCCTGGGCAGGAACATTTTATCGGAGGATTCATAAACGGGAGATTGCTCTTTTCCAACAGCCAGGTATTTTTCCTTGCCTTTGACATATTTCATCTCACCCTCTTCATAGTCTATCGGCTTTGCAGTAAATACTTGTCCGTATAGCAAAGGAAAATCGCCATATTGTTCACGGCCCAGGTAACCTTCCAAACTCATTGGATTGTCGACATTATACATGTCGATCGTTGGGTTAGCTGCCGACCTGATCATGGTGGTGAGGTAGGTAGAGTAGCCCAGCAACATGAAGGCGAAGCACCACATGGAGAGTTTAAGGAAGTATGGGTTTCTTTTTAGTGCAGGAAGTCCGTAATTGGTGATTGCGTATACACCAGCAAGGATCACCACTAACTTCAAAATACTCGTTCCGGTGCTTCCACTTGAAATGAATGGATACAGGATCGCCAGTGCAAATAGGGCTACCCAAGCGCCAAATTTGGTGGTGCTGATGTTGTTCTGTGAGGATATTCTGATCCCTGCATAGATGAGCAGGGAAAGGAAAATGAAGTATACGGCAAAACCGCTGAAGAAGGGTAGGCCAAGGCTGTTCACGAAGAAGATATCGAAATTTCCGGCCGACTTGATGGTATATTGGATTACTGCTTTTTGAGCCACACCGGTGATGATACAACCTATGATGAATGCAAATACAGTTCCCCATTTGGTCACCTTATATCTCTTGTAGTAATATACCATGACAATGGCAGGGATCGTCAACAGGTTCAACAGGTGAACACCGATGGAAAGTCCCATCATGAAAAAGATCAAAATGATCCATTTGTCTGCACCAGGTTGATCCGCATTATGCTCCCATTTCAACATCATCCAGAACACAAGTGCAGTGAAGAAAGAAGACAATGCATACACTTCACCTTCCACAGCACTGTACCAGAATGAATCACTGAATGTATAGGCGAGTGCACCTACAACACCGGCAGCCATGATGGTGAAGATCTGCTGACTGCTCAGGACTTCCGAGCTTTTCTGTACAATTTTTCTGGCGAAGTGCGTGATCGTCCAGAACAGGAACATGATGGTGAATCCGCTTGCCAGCGCACTCATCACATTCACAGCTTTTGCTGCAGTGGTTGGGTCGTCACCAAAGAAAATGATGAATACTCTTCCCAATATCACGAACAATGGTGCTCCGGGAGGATGGGGTATTTGTAGTTTGAAACAAGAGCTGATGAACTCACCACAATCCCACAAACTTCCACCTGCTTCAGCAGTCATGATGTATACACAGCAGGCAATGAATGTTACGATCCACCCAACGATATTGTTGATTCTGTTGAAAGACATATTCAATAAGTTTAGGTGACAAATGTAGGCAACTTATCCCCAATTTTTTACCCTTTGATCGGTATCATAACTTATTCAGTTCTAAAATTTTGTTTCAATGGAAAAACCCATTATTTTTGCACTCCCGTTAACGCGGAGTGGATTGAACTCGTAGCTCAGTTGGTAGAGCAATACACTTTTAATGTATGGGCCCTGGGTTCGAGTCCCAGCGGGTTCACCAAAGTTAGACCACCTATTATCAGGTGGTCTTTTTTATTTCCAAGATCTAGTAAAAAAGGGACTAGGGACAGGGGACGAGGGACAATAAAGGGACGAGGGACTAGGGACTAGGGACGAGGAGATACAATGAAAGACCAGAAATATGGAAAGAATAAAGACATGGCTGTATCACTAGTCCCTCGTCACTAGTCCCTTTCTTATCCCTCTCCACTATCACATCAATTCGATGTTAGCTTGTATTGAATCAGTAGGGAAGAGGGTTTTTTATCAATAGTAAGTTCAATTCCTTCCATCAATTCGCGACCTGTTTTTCTAATCCTAGTTCCATCATCTTCATTAAACAACTCATATGTGCTACTTTCTTCAAGTCCTGAAAGTTTTGCGGTGATTGAAGAATTCATGTTCATGCTCCTTCGAAATCCAATAATAACTCCATCCTTCTGTGAAGGCCTATTTAACTGATATGCCAACCACACGTCTTCCTCTGTATTCCTCTTACTTGGAGTTAATGG
>JBKCFW010000160.1:0-3783 GCA_046303675.1 bacterium | reverse complement strand
GAAGAACTTATGGGACCTTTTGGGAATAAGGTTTGACCTATGACAGTCAAACGGAGGGCAAAATTAAGCGTTTTTATGACATTTTCAACATTTAGGGAACCTTTTTGGCTATTTTGACTGCCAGACGTTGTTTAGGTCATTGAAATCAGGGAAAATCTTATCCGGATCTATGGAAACCCGAATTAGTCCATCTTTTGTCGGGATTTTCGTCTGAATTGTACTTGCATTTTGCCAGACTTCCACAGGAAGACGAACGCGACTGATCTCCCCCTTAACTGTCTCATATTCAATAAAAACAGGCATGGCCATCTTTTCCAGGTTATGAATTGTAAGAACTGCACCTTTTCCGGGGTCGTTATCCGTATATGAGACTTCTCCAATGCCCTGATCAAGTCGCCAGTTCTCCAGAATCATCCCTTTCCAGAACCAACCGAGATCCTCTCCCACACTGCTCTCAATACTTCTGAAAAAATCCCAAGGCGAAGGATGTTTGTATGACCAATCTCTGATGTATTTTTTGAATGCTGAATCAAACCGCTTCTGACCAATGATGTGATCTCTCAGCAATCCAAGTGCATAACCTGGTTTAAAATACAGTGCAAGTCCAATGTTATATTCCTTGAGTCCATCAGGTGTTTTCATGATCGTTTCTGAACGGTCACTAAACATGAACTTTGCAGTGGCATGCGCATCAATCGGCTCTTGTGCATATTCCCCATTATTAAAATCCCTCGAAGCAATATCATTGATAAAGGTGTTGAATCCCTCATCCATCCAACCATATTTTCTCTCATTACTGCCAACGATCATGGGAAACCAGGTGTGACCGAATTCATGATCTGTTACACCCCAAAGTGCATCATTTTTTGCATCTACACTGCAAAAAACGATTCCTGGATATTCCATCCCGCCAATATTGCTGGCCACATTTGTAGCAATTGGATAAGGATATTCAAACCATCGTTTCGAATAATTCTCGATACTTGCTTTGGTATATTCTGTGCTTCGACTCCATGCATCCCTACCATGTGAGCTAGACGGATATACGGATTGAGCAAGACATGTTTTTCCACTGGGCAGATTAATTTTTGCAGCGTCCCAGATGAATGATGCTGAAGATGACCAAGCAAAATCCCTCGCATTCGAGATGAAATATCGCCAAGTGATCTTTTCTTTGGTTGGACGAGAAGATTTGATTTTAACCTCCTCCTTGTCACGAATGACAATGGTACTATCACTGATATAAGCCTTTTTATACCTGTTAAACTGTTCACCAGTCATTACCTCTGATGGATTTAATAGATCACCAGAGGCAACCACAATATGATTTCCTGGTACTGTTATGGCAACATCAAAATTTCCATATTCCAGATAAAATTCACTGGCTCCCAGATATGGCAGTGTGTTCCAGCCTTGAATATCATCAAATACACAAATTCTTGGATACCATTGGGCTACAGCAAAAATATTTCCATCAGGGTTTTTGAGGATACCTGTTCGGTCAGCACCATACTCTGGAATGGTGTATGCATAATCAATTTTAATAATCACCCGATCGCCGCCTGCTTTCAGGGCTTTAGGCAGATCAATTCTCATACGCGTATCAGAAATAACAGGTGTCAGCGTTATTTCACTGGTTTTATTGCCAACAGCACTCAACACGTTGACTGCTTTAATGGTATATCCACCCTCAAAAGAATTTGCAGCATTACCATACCTGCTCCTTCCGCTGGGAGGAAGCTTAGCATGGCCACGTGAATTAGGATTGAAAAGATTTTGATCTAATTGAAACCACAGAAAATTAAGTTGTGTTGGACTATTGTTGGTATAGGTCATGGTCACCGTTGCATTGATCTGATTGGTCTGGTCGTTCAGTTCAGCTCTGATGATATAATCAGCTTTGTTCTGCCAATACTCTTTCCCCGGTTCTCCATTTCCTGTACGAATATTATTGCCGTATTGGGTATAAAACAATGGATTAAAAAGTGCATGTGGATCATATAATGTTTTAATAGCTTGCTTCTCTTGTGCGTAGTTAACATTGAAGAAAAATGATAAGACCAAAAATATCGAACCACATTTGTTATACATAAAACAGTTTTAATAATGAGTTATTGAATATACGTTGTTCAACGTGATTTTTTAAATTTTATGCCCACCTTGCCATCAAGGCCAGCAATGGGGGCATTGACCTTTAAAATGGTAAGTTCCACTTGTTGTGCTGTAGAAAATGCAGAGAGTATTTTATTAACTATGCGCACTGCTAATGTTTCAAGTAATTGTTCAGGTATTGCAAATTCATTGCTTAATAATGAATAGACTGATGAATAGTCTATTGTATCTGACAACTGTGAAATTCCATTCTCACTGTGCTCGTTCATTTTAATAACTATATCAATACAAAAGTCGGTTCCCGCTTTTCTCTCAAGCTCTGTAACTCCGTGATATCCCATTAGTTTAATATCTCTCAGAATGATTTCCATAATATATCAATTGTTTGTATTTTTTTTACTGATCCAATAGTCGATGAAAGAACATTGATGATCACTGTTTTCTATATTCTTATTGAGTAAAAAATTTGTGAATACTCCCATCTCTAGATCATATAAATACAATTCGACATGGTGTTGACTTTCCAGAAATGAAGTGAGCGTCAGAATAACTTGATGTTCGTTTAACCAATCAGCCGATTCAACCAATTGCTCGGGCCCACAGAAGAACAATTCAGTCCTCCTTCCGTCTGCGTAGCCTAGTACCACCTGTTGATCAATGTCAGAGGCAAATGGTAAAAGCAGACTATTGCTGTTCCTGATATTGTTTTTCATCGTTATCGAGAAAAGATCGATGAATTTTGTTTTGTTGGGTGAAAAAACAAGGAACTTGTCTCCGACTAATTTTGAGTGATCAACTGTAGAATCCAACATTGGCAAATCACCTTGATGAAGCACTACTCCTGAACACATAAAATCAGTCAATGAAATTCTTGAGCCCTTACGCGAATGATATTCCATCCATAAGTTGAGGTTGGGTAGGACATGAGTTATTTCCAGGGTATCGCCTTCTTTGAGGGATGAGAGATTTATTGCATCTGAATGTGTTTTGTTTGAAGTACATCCTAATAACAATACAAATGCTAAAAATAAAAATAACTTGGATGTATTGACCATATTAATTTGAAAAGAAAAGATAGGCAACTCCGATTGCTGTGATCACGCCAACGAGATCTGCCAACAACATACTTCCTATTGAATACCTGGTATTTTTGATTCCAACAGAACCATAATAAACAGCAACAACATAAAATGTTGTATCGCTACTGCCCTGGAATATGGCGGCGAGTCGACCAGCAAAAGAATCTGCACCATAGGTATTCATTGTATCGATCATCATGCCACGAGCTCCACTCCCACTTAACGGTTTCATTAATGCAGTAGGCAATGCTGAAACAAATTGGGTGTCCATTCCAAGATATGCAAATACTGATTGTAATCCACTTGTTAGATAACTGAATGTCCCTGAACTTTTAAGAACACTTATTGCCACCAACATGGCAATAAAATAGGGTATCATTTTAATGGCAATATCAAATCCGCCTTTGGCGCCATCAACAAAGGCGTCAAAAACGTTCACCCGTTTATACATCGCTCCAAGTAAAAAAATAGCGAAAATCAGCAGAATAAGGCCATTGCTCAGTGTTGTTGAAAATGTTTCAATTTCAATCTGGTTCAAGAATATTTTCAGATATGCGATCAGAAGTCCAATGATCATGGAAATTCCACCTAT
>JBKCFW010000159.1:0-15683 GCA_046303675.1 bacterium | reverse complement strand
GAGAGGTTGAAAGAATCAATCGATAAATCGTTTAGTAATTCCATCATAACTATCTATCCTACGGTCGCGCAGGAAAGGCCAATGCGTTCTGTAGCTGTCGGTTTTTGAAAGATCGATGTCTGCTACGATCACCTCTTCATTCTCATGCGAACCTTTAGCGATGAGAGAGCCGAAAGGATTAGACACGAATGACCCACCCCAGAATTTCATGGCACCTTGTTGTTCAAGTCCAACTCTATTAACACTTACCACATGAACTCCATTTGCCACAGCATGGCTTCTTTGAATGGTCTGCCATGCATTATACTGCTCAACATTGGTGGCTTCGTCTTGCGATGTTGCCCAGCCGATTGCTGTTGGGTAGAACAAAACTTCTGCTCCCATCAAGGCTGTGATCCTTGCAGCTTCAGGATACCACTGATCCCAACAGATCAATACACCGATGTTTGCAAACTTTGTCTTGAATACTTTATAGCCCAGATCTCCTGGAGTGAAATAGAATTTTTCAAAATAGGCTGGATCATCAGGGATATGCATCTTACGGTATTTGCCAAGGTATGCCCCATCTGCATCTATAACTGCCGTGGTGTTGTGATAAAGACCCTGAGCACGTTTCTCAAAGAGAGAGGCAATGACAACTACACCCAGTTCTTTTGCTACAGCAGATAACTCATCCGTTGTTGCTCCTGGAATCGCCTCAGCCAATTTAAAATTTTCGTAATCTTCAACATCGCAGAAGTATAATGATGTGAACAACTCCTGCAAGCAAACAATGTTTGCACCTTTTGAAGCAGCAACACGAATACCTGCAATGGCCTTATCAAGATTCTGTCTTGCATCAGCACTGCAGCTCATTTGAACGAGACCTACTTTTATGGTTGACATATATGACTGCTGATTTATAAATTAAGTGATGAATTGAAAATGATCATTAATAAGATGATTATTTATATCTATGTCTCATGAAGCACAAGATCCTCTAAATGTTTGATACCGATTTTTTTCTGAGAAATATATCCCTCGCCATACTTTACCCCAATTTGCTTTCCAAACAACCTGGCTTTTGCAATAACTGATTCTAAAAATTCAGGGGATGAAATATATGTCTGTACTCCCTTTGAACTGTCCGCTCCTGTATGAAACTGTGTAGAATACGCTTTGATTGCTTCCATACGCTGTTCAAACACTTCTGAAATATCTACAATAAGATCTGGCTCGTACGGCCTGTCCTGAACATAATGCAATACATGCTTAGGTCTCCAACGGACCTGCTCACGACCATCGTCACCTTTCGTTTGGATCTTACTTAATCCTGCAAGAAACGCCGACTCTTCAATCAACCTACCAGCCCTGCCATGATCCGGATGCCGATCGTCAAGGATATTGGCCAGAATCACTTCCGGCTGATATTTTCTTATTGCCTTGATAAGTTGCATTTGATGGGCTTCGTCATTACTGAAAAATCCATCCCGCATGCCCAGATTCTCTCTTACGGAAAGTCCCATGATACTTGCCGCATTTGCAGCCTCAGCAGCCCTGGTCTCGGCCGTCCCTCTGGTACCCAGCTCACCGGCAGTAAGATCGATCACCCCTGCTGCATTCCCCTTCTTAATTTCATTGATCAAGGTGCCTGAACAACTGAGCTCAACATCATCGGGATGTACGCCTATGGCAAGAACAAAAAGTTTCATGGACATTTATTTACTGCGCAAAGATATAGATGTTATGCGCATTGCAGCGATGAAAAATGAGAGTCCCTTATGAGGTATGACCGTACATACGGGCCACTTCCTGCACAATCCTTTCCATTTCAGCATCTTCGCCGTTAGGATTGTAATGTTGCTTGAGACTTCCGCCAAAAAACCAGGCTACCGTCTGCCAGAAATGGGCCGAAAATCCACCCCTGTATTCCTTGACCAACTCATAACAGGTATTGTTGGTTTCGCGATTGATGAGCTTCATTAATATTCTGCCCTGATATACAGAGAGGGCTGTCACGGGCGCTGTAAATTCTTTTTTCAATTCTTTCTCCCGAGTACTGAGGTATTTTTTTCTCTTTAGCGGATCGCTGATACCTTGAAGATTCAGATTTACATCGTTGATGATCTTTCCGGCTTTTTTTGCGTAAGGGTAAGTCACATATACTGCATTCCTTAGTCGTGTCCATTTTTGAAATGCCCTCTTCTGTTCCCGGCTCATTTTCCCAAAAACATATACCATATCGAGCTGTCGATAGGTCATGGTATCTCCCTGATATACAACATAAGGGACTACCAATGTATCGTTATTGCCAGACAAAGATTGGCCAAACGAATACTGGGTCAGTAAGAAAGATATTATGGTAAACAGTTTGCGCACAGATGCAAATTAACAAAAAGCCACTTTAGTCTGTGCCCAAGCAATCAAATTTTGATCATTATTCAGGCTGATCGGCTCAAGATCTGGTCAGTGATCAATAGTTTCACAAGGGATTAACAAAAATCAGTCTGAGAAAGATCTACTTCCACTAAGCAACGTACATTTTACTCTTGATCCTGAAATACATGCTGATCATGAATCCGGCCACCATGGTTACAACACCGAGCCATAGTAAATTGATCCATGGGAATCGATAGGCTTTCATGGTGATGTATCTCATCACTGCATTGGATTCTTTAATTCCAAGTTCTACAATACCCTTATCATTTTTATTGAGTGTTAAGACAAGATTCTGCTCCATAATGGTATCCGTTTTAGCTGAAGCCTGATTGTCTTTTATGAAGTAAGCGGGAGTAGACTGGAACCTCTTGCCTTCCTTAGAAAAAATGGTGAGCTCAGACAACCATGCACTATCAACAAGTGGGAGATCTTTATTCTCATTTTTGTTCGCTGAAAGCAATCGATCAACTACCACGAAGCCATTAGAATAGAATATTGTATCACCTGTCAACACTTTATTAAATTGAAAACTGGTAGTGTCCTTGATATTATCCGGATTCAACCAGGAGGTGATGTAGACGAATACGTCGTTTGATAAATAATGTCTGGCACCAGGATTAGAAGAAAGTTGGGTACCTTCCTGAGACTTCATTAAAAATGCATTGGGTGTTACATCGAATTGCTCTATGATGGTTCCATCAGCGGTGTCCGTCTGCATGAACCTTATCTTAAAAAACACCTTATTGTTTTTTGTTTCAGATGAGTCTCCCAGGTATGTAACCACATACTTGCCCATCGGTGTTGGGACGTTGTAGATAAGCGTTACATTTTCTAATGCATTTTCATCCCTGCCTTTTGCATCTTTCAGTCCAGAGACGTTAATTCCCGTTCTATTTTCAGATATCAATTCTTTTTTGGAAGATGAAATGAGCATGCCAACAAGCATCAAAGCAAATCCTACATGGGAAATTGAAGCACCCGCCGCCTTCATTTTCCACTTCAACACGGAACCAAGATAAAAAGCATTTGCGATCAAGGCATAAACAGCTGTCCAGGTAGCCAGATGAATCGCCACCAAAAAGCCTGCGCCGTATTTGTCATATTGAATATTCCCGAACACACTGATGAGGATTGATATCAGCAACGAGACTGCTGTTGGCAACCACAATTTAGACCACAAATATTTTTTGGTTGTGTCTTTGTATTTCAGGTATTGTGTCATGGCAGTGAGCGCACCAAGAATTATTGCAACAAGGACCATGATCCTGTTGTATACATATTCTACATCCTCTCCGATGGCCCAGTTTGTTCCAAAAAGTTTATTGAAAAAAGGAAGTGATGTCAGCACAATAATATAGACCGCGGATATGAACAATAACAGCGAACCAACAAACATCCAAAACTCACGGGAATTCATACTTTCTTCTTTTGTTACTACAGGAATGTCTTTGCGTTGTCTGATGTACAGCAACAGCGGTAACAAAATGAAGAACAACATCATGATGATCAGGTGCCAGTATAATGTACCCCCTTCACCGGTGAACGAGTGTACAGAAGTATCTCCCAAAACTCCCGTACGTGTGAGAAAAGTAGAATAAAGTACGAGTAAGTAGGATAGAGAAATAAATAGCAAGCTTGCCTTGATCGAGAACCCTGTGCTCTGATAAATGAGCATGGTGTGTATACCTGCAACAAGCAAGAGCCATGGCACCATGGAGGCGTTCTCTACAGGATCCCAGGCCCAATATCCGCCGAAGGTAAGCGACTCATATGCCCATGCAGCACCCATCATGATTCCCAGTCCTAATATACCCGCTGAAAACAGCGCCCAGGGCATTGCAGGACGAACCCAAGCTGCATGCTCTCTTTTCCATAAACCCGCAACTGCAAATGCATAGGGCACAACTGCAGATGCAAAACCAAGGAACAACACAGGCGGATGAATGACCATCCAGTAATTCTGGAGCAGTATGTTCAATCCGTTCCCATCGGTGAGGTACTTTGTAAGGTAATCAGGATCCTGAAAGATCGGGGCATCAGGAAACTCGTTTCTCATTAACACAAACGGATTTGTGCCGATCCTAAGATCAAAGAAATATATGCCGATCAAGAAGCTGGCAAGAAAAAGTTGCAGCATGCTCATCACCGTCATCACAGGAAACTCCCACTTCTTTGCCCATTTGATAAGGGCGATGCCCAATATGCCATTCCAAAAAGCCCAGAGCATAAAACTACCTTCCTGGCCTTCCCAAAAACAACTCAACAGGTACTGCATATCCAGGCTGCGCTTGGAATGCTGATGTGCATACTTATATTCAAAGTAATGGTTGTAGATGATCAGATAGAGGGTTACGAATAACCCAATCACCACGATGGTATTGACAATGAACGATATTCTGGCAAGTTTTTGCCATGGCAGCTCATCCAACTTGTCTTTGGCAGCCGATGCTCTCCAATTTGAAAATGCAGCAAGCAGTGCTGAGCCCAAAGCCAGTACTGTAAGAAAATATCCTATCTGTCCAATGAGCAGATGCTCCCCGTTATAATTGATCATGTGGTTGATGATTTTTAAAGAAGCTGTGTTGCTTCTTTGATTTCTTTATCAGAGACAGCCTTCCCTGGCTGTGCACCTTCTTCATCCTTGTACTTTGAAGGACACTTCAAGATGATTTCTTTGCATTGAAACGTTTCACCCTCCATGGAGCCTTTCATGACAACACGCTGACTCTTTTCGAAGTCGGTCGGCTTTGCGTTTTTATACACAACCAGTGTGGATACACCAAGAGAATCAACTGCAGTGAAGGAAAGATGGTTTGGATCCTTCAGCGGGTCATATACAATTGGTTTGGTCGTATCAACCCGAGCGATGAGGTGTACAAATTTTCCTTGTTTCTTTTTAGCTGAATTAACCGAATCATAAGTACTCATATCATCCATCAACGTCAGCAAGGCAGCGATCGCTCCCGCAATCAATACCAGACCAAGAATATGCATTTTTTTCATACGCTACGTTTTCAAATACGAAGTTAGTTAAAAGAGGGATACGAGGGACTAGGGACGAGGGACTAGGGACGAGGGAATATTCGGTTTAGTCGTTTATTTGTTTATTTGTTTATTTGTTTAGAGCCTTAGTGCAAAACGATTAAACAACCCTTTTTGTCATGGTTCTGTATACCTAAAAAATAACCGACTAAACGAATAAACAAATAAACGCATAAACATCTCTCAACCTCTCTAAACCTCCCTCAACCTCTCTCAACCAATTCCTTTTTTAAATAACTTGCAGCGTTTTTAACCCCACAGGTGCCTTTAAACTGAACAATCCGACGCACGATGATCGCAGATCTATCCCGATTCGACCCCAATGGGGTCAGTGTTGCAAACAACAACATTTTTGGACTCCCCTTCAATGAAGAAAATGCAGAACTCATTATCATCCCTGTGCCTTGGGAGGTTACTGTAAGCTATAAAAGCGGAACAGCGAGATCCCCCGAGCAGATCTTAAAAGCAAGTTTACAGGTTGATCTGTACGACAGCCAGTTTCAGAACAGCTGGAAGAAGGGTGTTTACATGAAACAGGTAGACAAAAAAATACTCCTCAAAAACGACTACCTGAGAAAAGAAAATGAACTCTACCTCAACTTCATCAATACAGGTGAAAAAGTTGAAACCAACAAGTTCATGAGCAAAACACTTAAAGAGGTCAACGAGGGTTGCAGCATAATGACCGAATGGGTCTATAACCAATGTATGGAACAGCTGAATAATGGCAGGAAAGTGGGATTGCTTGGTGGTGACCACAGCACTGCCTACGGATTCATCAAAGCATTGTCAGAAAAGCATGGTGAGTTCGGTATCCTTCAAATAGACGCTCACTGTGATCTGAGAAAATCATATGAAGGCCTGGAAAACTCACATGGTTCGATCATGTATAACGTACTCAATGATTTCCCGCAAGTAACTAAACTCGTTCAGTTGGGAATACGAGATTACTGTGAAGCTGAGTGGAACTACATCTGTGATAGCAATTACAGAGTGATCACCTACTTTGAGAAAGAGATCAGAGAAAGACAGTTTGAAGGACAAACATGGCAGCATATAACCGACGAGATCATCGATCATTTGCCTCAGAAAGTGTATATCAGTTATGATATCGACGGACTCGACCCTAAACTTTGTCCGCATACCGGAACACCTGTACCTGGTGGATTTGAAATGGAACAACTGAGCTACCTCTTCAAAAAAATACGCAATACTGGCAGAGAGATCATCGGTTTTGACCTCAGCGAAACAGGTACAAGCAATGACGGATGGGATGAAAATGTGGGCGCACGCGTTTTATTCAAGCTCTGCAACCTCATGCTCAGTCAACAACCTGCATGATCAACCAGCAAAACAATGAGATCCAACAGTATGTCGTTGTATTAAAAAACAACAACAAAAAACTGGTAGAACAAACAGGCTGGCTTTTTGCTTTGTTTTCACTGCTCTTATTCAGCTTTACGCTTTACCAAGACCCATCTAACAAAGTTCTGTACCTTTTCATTCTCTTGATCCTATCCATGGCATTGATCAATGTGATCAACAGAAAACAAAAAAGACAGATGCGCTTTTCTCCGTTGCTGATCACAGCTGGAATTGGCATGCTTTCCTCTACTGACATGCCACTGATCGGTATATTTTTACTCGTTGCTGCTTTTGTGGAAAGACGAACCTCCGCAAAAAAAGAGATCGGTTTCTCAGATCAAGGCATACAGTTCAACTACAATAAACAACGAAAGATCAAATGGATCGATCTCAACAATGTAGTTCTTCGTGACGACCTGCTCACGATCGACTTAAAAAACAATTCCATCATACAGGTAGAAGTAGATGATGATGAAGATGCAGACTATGAGGTAGGGGAAGATGAGTTCAATGACTATTGCAGAACTCAGCTTGACAAGTCATAAAATTGTATTTTCGCTTATGGCCATGAATCAATCGCCGTATCTGTTGTACTCTGACGGCAAGGGAAATATTTTTGAAGATCAAACTTTATATGCAATTGGACGTGCCGGCTGGGATGCATTTCCCGTACCTGCGGAGTCTTGGATTAAACTGCCTGACGGCGGATCATTGTATGAACTGCCCGGTAGAAAAGGAATTGGGATCGATGTCACGACTGGCGAAATGAGACTGTGCGAAAAAGGATGGGCTGTTGCAGCCTTCATCCCTCCCGCACACACGGGCACTTTTATTGCTGCATTTGAGACAGAAAAAGATGCAGAAACACTTCCGCTATTTTGCTACACAGCAGCAGGGTGGCACAATGATGAATTCTATGTCACTGCCGTAAGAATCGAAAAAGACATCCGTCAAGAATGTGCTGGCTATGATCCAGAGACCATTGAAAATGGCACAGAAAAATTATTAGAAGCATACCCCAATAACAGACTGGTCACTCACCTGGCAGAAAAATGCTGCAGAACATATACTTGTCCGGCTGCCAGAAATTTTTTTATTGGTAGATGGGAATGTCCAGTACCAACCTCTCCAGCCTGCAATGCCAATTGCGTGGGCTGTATCTCATTTCAACCCGAAGAAGAAAGCATCGGATCGCCCCAAGACCGCCTTCAATTCAAACCCACAGCTGAAGAGATCGTGGAATTTACAGTTCCTCACTTGATGAATGCACCCTACCCCATCATTAGTTTCGGACAGGGCTGCGAAGGTGAGCCCTTGCTCATGTGGGAAACAATAAGAGAAGCCATAATTCAAATTAGGAAACATACTGACAAAGGAAGCATCAATATCAATACCAATGGCTCAATGCCAAAAGCAGTGCGCGCCTTGTGTGAGGCAGGGCTCGACTCCATCAGGGTAAGCACCAACTCAGTACAGAAAGGATGGTACGAAAAATATTACAGGCCGAACAACTACAGTTTTGAAGATATTGTTGAGAGCTTGAAAGTAATGGACGAATTCGGCAAATGGAGTTCCATCAACTATTTTGTATTTCCAGGCCTTACTGATACTGAATCTGAATATGAGGCGCTTAGAAACCTGATCAAAGAGACCAACCTCAAGATGATTCAGTGGAGAAATTTCAACATCGATCCGGATTGGTACCTCGGTAGAATGTCCATCACCGACCCAGGAGAGATCATGGGCGTTGAAAACATGATGGAAATGATCAGAGAAGAATTTCCAACACTCAAATTCGGATACTACAATCCCCCCATGGAGAGGATCATTGGAAACTTTGAGAAAGATTTTGCACATTGATGTATATTGATACTGGGGTTTAGGTTAATTTTATGCAGTCCTGGTGCCCCTCACTTAGGGATGCGAAATTCAACAACGATGTCATCTTTCGAGAATCAAAAAAATATTAAAGCAGGCGCGTACACAATTGTATTGGTGGGTGTACTGATCGGATTGTGCTTTATCATTGGATGGACGCCTCCAATGGCACCAGCGTTGTCTGAGGAAGAAGGAATGGAAGTGAATTTGGGAGATAGCGAAACCGGCCTCGGAGATGTTCAACCACTAATTCCAGGTGAACCTGCAGCACCAACAGAGGAACAAGTGGCCCAACCAACACCTGAAAAACAAATCGAACCCACTGAAAAAGAAATTGAAACGAACGATAACGACAAAGAGGCTCCCCCAGCTGTAATCAGCAAACCAAAAGTAAAGCCAACACCAAAGCCAGTTACCCCTCCAACCCCAACTCCAGTCAAAACAGCCCCTCAACCAAAAGAGGAGGTGAAGCCGGTTGAGGCACCACCTGCTCCTGCACCAAAGCCAAAATATATATATAAAGGTCAGGGCAACAAAACCGAAGGGGGAAACAACAGCCAAGAAATTGTGAAGGGAGAAGGTGGACAAGGAATCACATCGGGTAAAGGTGATCAGGGAAAACTCACAGGCGACCCGAATTCAGATAGCTATACCGGTACTGGTGGATCAGGTAGTGGGGGCGTTTCCGTATCCCGTGGATTACAAGGAAGAAAGATCAACCGGTTCCCTTCTTTTCAAGATGATTTCAACGAAAACGCAAAAGTAGCTGTTGACATAAAAGTAGATGCAAAAGGAAATGTGATCAGTGCAGGCATACAACCCCGCGGCACCACCACCGGAAACAGTTCAATGAAAGCCATTGCACTTCAAAAGGCACGCCAATTGCGTTTCACGCCAGATGATGAGGGACCAGATGAACAGCTGGGTACGATCATTTTTGATTTCCGTATAAAAAATTGATCGTTGATCAAGAGCAATTGTCCTGTTTGCATGTATAATAAATCATCAAAAAAATCCGATATTTGCACTTCAAGCAACTAAACATTTTATCATGGACAAAAGAATACATACCCTGATCTTCTTATTTGTGATCTATTTCATTATTGCCGTGACCATGACCTTATTTGCTCCAGTACAGAAGTTCATGACCATGTTCCTGTTTGGAATTTCAGGGATTGGTATTTTTCTGATGTTCTTTGGTATCTGGCTGCTTCAAAGAAATGATCAATAGCTGTAACGCTGACTTGTTTGCGTTCTAGTTTTAAAATAGTAAGACCGGACTATTTGATACAGTCCGGTCTTTTTTATTTCCGGATTGCTCCAGAAGCTCATAAGCAGTAAATCACCCCAACTTCCAACCTTCTCTATAATCTCTCTTTACATATTGATTAGCAGGCTCAAAGTTAGTGATGCGCATGTTCTTTGCATCCCAAAGCAATTTCTTCCTGCCAAGGTACTTATCTTGCTGACCAGTAAGGTTTGGATTTCTCATCATCCAACTCCTGATCGCCAGGTTACCAATAAGGATACTTTCAGTAAACGGACCTGCGAACTCAAAAGGCGAACTTGTTTTTCCTTTTCCATGTCCTTCGATGCAGGCATTGACCCACTGTAACCAGTGACCCTGAACGCCGTTAGGCACACGCTCAATTGTTTCAGGAGGCAGTTTCTCCTTCATCAATTTAGTTGGCAACAACCGTGGATTTGCACCATAGCAATCCGCGAGCAACTTGCCTTTCGTGCCAATAAATAGCACTCCACCATCCCAGTTTCCGAATGGTTCTTCAGCAAGCAATTCATCAGGACGCTGAGGCAACAATCCACCATCATACCAAGAAACCTTGATATCCTTTTTCTTGCCATCTGTTCTTGGATAGTTCAGGTGTATGATTGTAGAAGGAGGACAAGAATCAGGATTTGCAGTATCATCCCACATAGCCTGCCAAATTGATGCTACTGAACATTCAACAGAATTGGGATACAGAATAGGGAGACAGCGGAAAACAGGATCCATAATATGACAAGCCATATCACCCAGCGCACCTGTTCCAAAAGCCCACCATCCTCTCCAATTGAAAGGAAGATAAGCAGGATTAAAATCAATCATTTTTGCAGGACCAATCCACAGATCCCAGTTCAACTCTTTGGGGATAGCATGCTTACCTGATGGTGTGGGTATACCTTGAGGCCATACTGGACGGTTTGTCCAACATTTAACTTCAGTAACTTCTCCGATCATACCCGCGTTGATCAATTCCTGTGTTCTTCTTACGCCATCACCAGATCCACCCTGGTTACCCATCTGTGTAACCACATTATATTTTTTGGCTGCTTCTGTCAATACACGAGCTTCATAAATATCATGGGTAAGTGGCTTCTGCGTATATACATGTTTCCCAAGTTGCATGGCAGCAAGGGTAGCTACAGCATGTGTATTATCGGGAGTAGAAATAGAACAAGCATCGATCACGTCCCTTTCTTTATCAAGCATTTCCCTGAAATCATGATAGTACTTTGCTTTAGGGAAGTTCTTTCTGGAGCCGACCGCCTGACGATCATCAACATCTACTAGAGCAACGATCTCTACATTCGGACTTTCTGCAAATGAAGTAAGATCGCTCTCTCCTTTACCACCCGCACCAATACCTGCAATACGGAGCTTATCACTTGGTGCAACGTAACCTTTCCCTATCACGTGACGAGGCACAATAGTGAAGGCTGCCATTCCCATGGCTCCAGCCTTGATAAATTTTCTTCTTTGGTAATTCTTGTTTGACATGATGCTCTTGTGTTGAAGTGTTGAGAGATATATTAGCTGTACTTAACGCATTCTTTATTTTCCTTTTCGGTGTATGCCACACCATATTGCTTCAGCACATCATCCGGAACACCATTCCACTGGTTAGGCTGATTACCTGCGTACCCAATATCTTTTACGCCTATTTGTGAAGTATAAAATCCAGTACAGGTAAGATTACGCATCAAACTAAAAAAGGCAACACCCTGAGCAACTTCTTTCGCTGCCTTGTTCGGATAAGCGATCTCATCAACGATGGCAATCTGTTGTTCTCCACTGCACTCTTTGAAATTCTTGCCGTTCTTTTTAAATGAATGTCTGTCGATCCACATTAAACCACCGCGCATGGGCGTTTGATGTTCAGGCATATCCTTCGCAATGAACTCAATGAAATCAGGCACTTTTGCATCAGACGCACTTCCACTTATTTCATCTTTAGGGATGATGATATCAGCGAGTATCGTTATTGTCTCCATCTCGTGCTTGGTAAAGAAAGTCTCAGAAACAACTTTATTGTACTGAGCTAATTCTTCAGGTTGTCTATCGAGGGTAAAACCATCAGCAAGTGATCGGCTTGCAGCATCGGTTGGTTTATCGGCAGTAGACTTACACGCATTCAGCAATGCAGCTCCTCCAAGAGTTCCTACAGCTAAGGCTTTAAGCGATTTTCTTCTATCCATTTTGGGTGAATTTAATATTAGGATTAGAGATTTTGTTTTTTCATTTGATCAACCAGGTATTCAGAAGCCCTCATAGAAAGAGCCAGGATGGTCCAGGTGATATTCTTATCTGCCTGAGATACAAAAGCACCACCGTCCACGACAAAAAGATTTTTACAATCATGCGCCTGGTTGTGCTTATTCAAAGCAGAGCGTTTTGGGTCGTTACCCATACGTACAGTTCCAGCTTCATGAATGATCTTTCCCGGAGATTGAAGTCCGTAGTCATTATGCGGTCCATCCGTATCCCCCCAGGTGATCACTGCACCCATTGAGTGCATGAGCTCCTTGAAGGTTTCTTTCATGTGCTTTGCCTGCTTGACTTCATGATCGGTATACTTTACATTAAACTTCAGTACGGGTATACCATATTTGTCAACAACATTCGGATCTATCTCACAATAATTTGACTCCAGTGGGATAGATTCCCCTCTTCCGGACATGCCAACACCTGCACCATAGAAGAATCGTTGATCTTGTTTTAAGGATGCACCATATCCACCTGCTTCTTTCTGTACACCATTTACCGGGAATTTACCATTCAAACCTTCTATGCCCCAACCAAAGCCATATGCAGGCTGTTGCATTCCACCCCAATACTCAATGTGGTATCCTCTCGGGAAATCAAGTTTTTTATTATCGCCCCACCATGGTGAATACACGTGCATTCCACCAACACCATCTTCGTTATAACGTTTACGATCAAACAACTCAGGAATGATTCCACCCATGTCAGCTCCGGTAGAGTCGTGCAGATATTTACCTACAACGCCGCTGTTATTGGCAAGTCCGTTTGGATGACGAGCAGATTTAGAGTTCAACAACAATCTAGCTGATTCACATGCACTCGCTGCAAGAACAACTGTTCTTCCCTTTACCTCATATTCTTGAAGGTCAAATTTGTTGATATAAGAAATGCCAGTAGCAAGACCTTCGCTGTTGGTCAGCACCTCTCTGGCCATTGCACCTGTGATCAGGTCTACATGTCCGGTCTTCACTGCAGGCTTCACAAGTACAGAAGATGAAGAGAAGTCACCATACACAGTACACCCTCTATTGCACTGCGCACAATAGAAACATTGTCCGCGGTCATCATTGATTTTTTGGGTCAAAATGGAAAGCCTGGAAGGGATAACAGGAACACCGACTTTCTTAGCAGAATTTTTTAGAAATATCTCATGCAACCTTGGCTTTGGAGGAGGAAGGAAAAATCCGTCAGGATCATTTTCCAATCCTTCGTTCGTTCCAAATACACCGATCAGTTTATCAACGCGATCATAGTATGGTTTAATATCCTCGTAACCTATTGGCCAATCCTCTCCAAGACCGTCTATACTTTTCCTCTTAAAATCTTTCGGACCGAAACGCAGAGAAATTCGTCCCCAATGGTTGGTTCTTCCACCCACCATGCGTGAACGCCACCAATCCCATTGCGTACCTTCTGCTTTGGTATAAGGCTCGCCTTCTATCTCCCAACCCCAATAGCTCGCGTCAAAATCACCAAATGGTCTGAACTTGGTACTGGCACCACGACGCGGTGACTCCCATGGGTTTTTCAGTTGAGTTACATTTTTTGCAGGATCATAGTCAGCACCCGCCTCGAGCAAACATACTTTCAAACCCTGGTTTGCTAAAATGTACGCCGACATACCACCTCCCGCACCTGAACCCACAATCACAACATCATATTCCTTAGTCTGTTTTTTAATCGAAAAATCCGGCATGATCAAACTGTTTTTCTTCGTTTTAAATTGGAATGGAAATTACACAATTATTCAATTCAAAAAATTGAAAAAACAATTAGTTATCCCCTTCGTGAATAGGAAGAAAAATTGAAGATCGTATTAAGTAAAAAACAAATAGTTGGTGATAGCCCAAGACGAGGAAGATCATTAAAGTGCATCCCACACCTGTGATGCAAATGTGCTTAATGAGGGATCTCTCGCACCCATCAGCAAGAGTGTTGTAGATTCGGAGATGTGTGGCCTGATTTGTTGAACAAGATCGTTTCTGTCTGATACAAAATATGCATTTACGCCTCTCTGTTTCAGATCCTCGATGAGGTCATTTGCAGAAATATCCTTGATCGCGGTACCACCTGCATAATAAATTTCACTCATCCAGATCTCATCTTCTGGTCGCAGCGCTTTTGCTAACTCATCCACAAAATCATGCCTGAGAAAACGGGTTGGCCCATAACCATGAGGCTGAAACCAAGCAATGAGTTTTTTTGAAAAAGGCTGACATGCCTGAATTGAACGGGCGCACTTAACAGGATTGTGTGCAAAGTCATCAACAAGAACCACTCCGTTTTTTTCTCCATACACCTGATGTCTTCTGAATATTCCTTCATAACCTGACAGCGCTTGCTTGCAATCATTAAGAGGTACCCCCAATGATCTTGCAACTGCGATTGCAGCCAACGCATTTTCCATGTTGTGCTTGCCGGGAGCATTCAATTGAAATAGTTCACTGCCAATCATAAAACTGATCGAGGCACCAGTTTGATGAAAATTAAGGGCTGTCATGCTTGCACCTCCATTAGGATCTGTATCAAAATCCCAAATCGAATTTGCAGATAAACTTGCAGCAAGTGGTTGCGCCTTATTTACAATGAATGTGGTTGAGTTCTTTTTAAACTCCCTGAACAGATCCATTAACACATCAATATCCTGATGATCCTTATCAACATTAAGTAAGACGCCAATTTCCGGATGGTATTGAACAATTGATCCATCGCTTTCATCAGCTTCGATGATCAGCCATTCGCCTTCTCCAAAAGCAGCATTACCAATTTTTCCCTCTCGGATCAACCTGGTGAGTCCGGCACCCCCAATTACAGAAGGCCTTAATCCAGCATACAGGAGAATTTCATACAGCATGGCCGTGGTAGTGCTTTTGCCTGAAGTGCCTCCAATGGCTATGGTCTTTTTTGACTTAACAAGTTGTGCGAGTAGTTCGCTGCGTTTCAGAATGGGCTTACCTATGCGTTTTGCATCTTGAACTTCGGGAACATTATCCTCAATGGCAGTGGATACCACAACAACATCAACATCCTGTGTAACACCTCCTCCACCTTGCGCGTAACAAAGAATTCCTTCAGCTTCCAGTGCATTTCTTGACTCATTGTTTTCGTTAGCAAGAAATTGGCGATCAGACCCTGAGACCTTCATCCCTGATGCCCTAAGATATTGTGCAATGGCACTCATCCCGGTTCCGGCAATACCAACGAAGAAATAGTGCTTGGGAGAACTCATTGTCTAATGGTGATGAGTAACAAGTAATTTGCAGATGTTCTTATGCCGCCTCAAGACATTAACCCAGATTCCTGAAATCTACAGGAACAAGTCGACTTACCCCGTGCTCTTGCATGGTAACACCATAGATCACATCAACAGCGGCCATGGTTGTCTTGTTGTGGGTAACAACAATGAATTGGGACTCCTTACTGAACTGCCTGATCA
>JBKCFW010000158.1:0-2979 GCA_046303675.1 bacterium | reverse complement strand
AAATCAATGAATCCTAGTCCCTTGAACCAGTCGTAATTGTTCACGATCTCAGCACAATTGGACCTATTTTGATCAAAATCAAGAAACTTTTCCAATTGTTTCCTTACGCCGATAATATTTCTTTGTAAGGTTTCCTCGTCCAGCAGGTTCCTTTCCTCACTCTTTCCACTAGGGTCACCAACCATTCCAGTGGCCCCTCCAATTAACGCAATAGGCTTGTGACCGGCTTGTTGAAGGTGGTACAATAGCAAAATGGGGACTAGGCTCCCAATATGTAGACTGTCGGCCGTAGGGTCGAAACCAATATAAGAACTGGTCGGTTCTTTTTTCAGCTGTTCATCTGTGCCTGGCATGATGTCCTGCAGCATGCCTCTCCACCTAAGTTCTTCAATCAAGCTCATCGTTTAAACTTTGGACAAATGTAGCATAGATTGACTTTCTCTACAAGTGTCACCCAAATATGTATAAAATGTCAGGATATTGACATATCTGCTTTTTAACAACGTGAAATCAGCCCTATTGCGTAATTTCACAATCAATATCCTTTGTAAATCCATCAGTATCAAATGAAGCTAACCAACAATTCTTCAAGCGACAAGTGGATCAGAAATCATATCGCATAGGTAGGCTGTCGAACAATCAACTCATCCTTTTGCTTAACAGCATCAGGCATGTCATTCTTTTGCTTCTTGTATTGACTTTTTTAGTCCCACAGGGACAGGCTCAATTTAGAAAGTATTCCAACGAATTTTTGAACATTGGGGCAGGGGCTAGGGGCCTGGCCATGGGCGGTGCACAAGTAGCCTCAGCTGGCGATGCCACCTCAGGATATTGGAATCCGGCTGGATTAACAGAGGTTAACAGTAACCCTCAGGCATCACTGATGCATGCAGAGTATTTTGCCGGCATCGGCAAATATGATTTTGGTTCTGTAGCTGTTCCAATCGGCGATCCAGAAAAAAACATGCGAACACTGGGTTTATCGCTGTTACGATTTGCAGTAGATGATATACCAAATACCTTGTTCCTGGTTGAACCTGATGGAACGATAAATTATAATAACATCACTTCTTTTTCTTCCGCAGACTATGCAGTCTTGATATCATATGCGCAGGTTCTTTTTGAGGACGAAGAACGTACGTTTTCTTTTGGCACAAACGCAAAGATCGTTCATCGTAGTGTGGGCAGGTTTGCAAAAGCATGGGGATTTGGATTGGATGCCGGCTTGCAATACCGTACGAAAAGTCTAAGTCTTGGTGTAATGGCAAAAGACATCACAACAACATTCAATGCCTGGCGATTTAATTTCTCTGAGAGAGAAAAAGAAGTGTTATACCTAACGAATAACGATATACCTGTTAAGTCAACAGAGATGACCGCTCCTCGCCTGGTGTTGGGAGCTTCTTACAAAGCCAATTTTTCTGAGGCATTCAATTTTTTGGCCGAAATGAACTTCGAGCTAACCTTCGATGGGAAGAGAAATGTTCTACTGAGCTCGTCTGTTCTAAACATGGATCCAAGGGTTGGTGTAGAGGTTGGTTTTATGAATTTGTTGTTTGGTCGGGTAGGGGTATACAATTTTCAGCGGGGCTTACAGGATGGAGATACCACAAATAAGAAAAAAGTATGGATCTATCAACCTGGTGTAGGTGCAGGGTTTAAACTTAAAAATGTTGAGATCGATTATGCATTTACCAATCTTGCAAATCAATCCAACCCTCTTTATACGCATATTTTTTCTTTGAAGTTTGGTTTAGGAAGAAAAGAAAACAATTAAGCATGAAGTATAGTAGAATATACATATATCTGTTCACCTTGTTCTTTATACATGGTGCATCTTTGAATGTTCATGCACAGTACAACAATGAATGGATAGATTATAGTAAGAGTTACTATAAGTTTAAAGTTGGAGCCAACGGCCTTTACCGAATATCTTATTCCGTGCTGCAATCACAAGGTTTGCAGAATACACCGGCTCAACATTTTCAATTATGGCGAAATGGCACACAGGTTCCTGTCTATACAAGTGTTGCCACTGGACCAATGACTTCATCTGATTTTATCGAATTTTACGGAGAGATGAACGATGGAAAGCCTGATGCACCATTGTACAAAAAACCTGAATTTCAATTGGCTGACGAATGGAGTCTACAGACCGATACTGCAGTATATTTCCTCACAGTCAATTCAGCTACTGCAAATCAGCGATTGAACGATGCTGTTAATAATATTGCAGCCAACACACTAAGTCCGGAACCATATTTTTTGTATACCCTATCAAAAAACTTTAAAGATCAGATCAACCCGGGCTATGCTGCTGTGATTGGCAGTTATGTATACTCTTCTTCGTATGATAATGGTGAGGGATGGACAAGTAGATCAATACAAAGCAATACGCCTCTTGTCGATCAGTATAAAGAGTTATTTGTTGCACCGGTATCGGTTGGTGCGAAATTTCGTTTTACGGCATTTGGTAATGCTGTAAACACCAGGCGATTACAGCTCCTGGTGAATTCAACCTTGTTGGTGGATACTCAGATGGTGAGTTTTAATTCAGTGATCAAGGAGGTGGATGTTCCAATCTCGTTGCTTGGAAGACCCACCGATACGATTCGTTTTGTAAATGTGGCCGCTACAACATCTGACAGATATGTGCTGGGTAAATATGAACTTTCCTATCCAAGAACTTTCAATTTTGGTGGGGCAAGCCTTTTCAAATTTATTCTACCTGCAACTGCGGTGGGCAATTATCTCGAGATCACCAATTTCAACAGTGGGTCAACAGCGCCCATATTGTATGATCTTTCCGATGGCAGGAGGTATGTTGCTGATATTTCCGTTGCAGGAAAAGTCAGGTTTGCTTTGCCCCCCGGAGGTGAACGAAAGTTTGTTTTAATGAATGCTACAGCTTCTGGGATAAGGAATGTAGCTTCAATGTTAAAGAAAGATTTTATTGATTATTCAGTCCCTGCAAATCAA
>JBKCFW010000157.1:0-9916 GCA_046303675.1 bacterium | reverse complement strand
TTAGGATCCATACATCCTTCCAAATTGAGTATCTCAATATTTTTAAACTCGACAGGGTGGCTTTCACTTTGCAGTGAGATAGTTCCAGATGAAAGCAGCTGACCCGACTTCCCAAAAATTGTTTCCTGTCCACTTACGGCTCCGCCACCAACTTGGGGTTTTTCATAAGACAACACTTCAACACCATTCGCAAAATGTTTGACTATTGAATCGCCTAACACCAACACTTCTGCTTTTACCCATTGGTCACCATGATAAGTAGCTGAACTAGAATTGATGCAATGTGGGGTAAACAGCTCACCATTCATCTCAACATTGGTTCCTGGTGTACATAGATTACAAGTTGAACGCTCATCTTTCCCATTACCCCCTAATAGTTGAACTTCAATTGAAACCGGAAAATCCTGGTCTTTACCCATACTCTCCGGAGTCTGTCCATGAACCATGATACCGCTGTTTCTTATTGCCCATCCTGGTCCATTAATTGCTTGCTCCCCAACAAATCGATATTCAAGACGAATTCTATAATAGCTGTACGGTTTTTGATAGAAAATATGTCCAAATCGTTCGTCAAACTTGTCATAAGCATCATACCTCACAACAATTTTTTTATCCTCTACCCTGAACGTATTCCCAAAATTATCTCCTGCAGCATGATGCCTGATTTTAGGAGTCCATCCGGTAAGGTCTTTCCCGTTAAACATTGACTCCCAATTTTCTTTTAACTGTGTTTGTGCGGAGGTTGTGACAGCGGTAATAATAAAAAATACAAGCAGTAAGAGGTTCCGATTGTTCATGATCATTTTAGTAGATTTCTTAATACTAATGAAGTTATCTTATTTTTTTGAAATTCTTCTACTATTGAAATGAACACAATGTGCATGCTGGTCCACTCGATTTAATAATCATTCATATAAATGAACTGATATCAAACATGGCAGGGTATGCAAAACATCATTCTTTTCAGCGCTCATACAAACGTAGCTTTACATCAGTTCAGCAAGACAAAGTGGGTGGGTTAGGAGTTCAGATATACCTGTTGTAAAAGACAGCAAACTGAAGCACTGAAAAGATGGAACAAAAACCATGGATTTGCCCTGACTGTAGTGTTGTTGAATTAGATAATGAACGGGCAGCGAGCGGTAAAAACCTTGTTGTTCATCAGAATCCAAAAAAGGCGGGGATTAAAAACTCCGCCTTTTCTTTTTTATATTTATAGCAACACCAGGATTTTCAAGATAACCAAATCTGTACATTTGTTCAATGATTCACAGATCATCCTGGCCAACGAAACCTACGCCTATGAGAACATCAATGATTGTATCATTATTAATTATCTCAATTTCTGGATTCTCACAAAAGATTTACTCGGTAGACTATGAAAGTCAGGCTGATATTAAAGTCTACGTTGTTAAGTATGAGAGTCAGGCTGATCTAAAAGTGTTCAATGTGAAATATGAGTCACAGGTAAGCGATAATGAAGGAAAATGGTTTTTTACCAAATATGCAAGTCAGGCTGATAAAAAAATCTTTTTCGTTAAATATGAAAGTCAGGCCGACCTGAAAATCTTCTTCGTCAAATATGAGAGCCAGGCTGGGTGGAAAACAAAATCAAAACAATTTTTGTTGTATTAAAAAAATTGTAATGATCTTGTAATATATCCGTGATCAACACATATCCCCTCACTTCAACAATCATCAATAGGCTTTCCAAAAAACCCTTAAAAAAATAGAGAAATTGGATTCGTCATCCCAAACAGATTTCTAAGCAACCCGCATAATTTCAACATACATGATATTCCTGAAAAACCTTTTCTTTTTGGTAGCCTTGTGTATATCCCTCAGCGGCTTCTCTCAAACCTTCAAGCCTTCACAGATCAAAATGCATTGGCTTGATAAATACGAAATTCCATACACCACTTTCAGTAATTTAAAAAAAGACTTCCCGGATTTGAAATTTATCACGAATGCAGGAGTACTGAACAGGTCACTAAAACCTACCGGACTCTATATCGAAAATGGGAAAATGATCAATCCTGTAAAGTTTGTTCAAAATACAAAAGTGAATTATGGAATTCATCCTGCTGGGATTTTCTATATCAATGAAGCAGGGGCACATATCGTTGCTGCAACCCAGCATTTCAATCACAAAAATGTTAAATGGGCCATACAGGGCGGACCTATGCTGATCATAAATGAAATAATTAATCCTAGAACTACTAACACCAAAAAGGCTGTCAGAAATGGTGTGGGAATAAAAAAAGATGGAACCATTTACTTTGCGATCATGGATGCGACATACAGAGAATTGGCCCGTCACTTTCAAGAGCAAGGATGTACGAATGCAATGACATTAAGTGACGGAGATGGTGAGATCTGGGGGGAAGGTGATAAAAAAAGATATCACAACTTCGGACCAATGATCTCTGCTGAGTGACATGATCTAACTATACCAAAAATCATTACAAAGAATCATTTCAATTGTGCAAACAGCAACTGGTCAAAAAATCCAGCTATGAGACTATTGCAAACCCTAATAATTAAAGACAATGGTAGAAACTGATTGCGGCTCTATCTCAATAGCTGAATTTGTTGCTCCTGTTGAAAAATCAAGTTTCTTCGAAACAGAAGTTGTATATCTTTTGTATGTGGATGAAAGTCCCGGCAGACCATGAATTTCAAGTTTCTTTGACTTGGATGAAATATTGACAAGGACCAACACCAATTCACGATCATTAGAATTCTTAAAGGCCGAAATCATAAGATTTGAAGCAGACATCAAGGGGTCTTCCATACCCTCAATAATCGCGTTAACCCTAACCATCCCGGGTCGAATGAATCTTGAAAAGTTGCCTAATGCCCAAAGCATTTTAGATTCAAGCACTTGTCCATCATATATCGCACTAGGATTTTCGCCCATCTGGCCGTTTGGATCAGTTACATAAACTAATCCATCTTTATAATCTGAAGGGCTTACGCCAAGCCACCACTGCCATGAACTTGCATTTGCAAGCACAAGATCATGGTGAATAACTCTCGCTATATAAAGAGCTGATGCTATTCCAAGATCCCGGCCATTCCCCTGCGTTCCATCTTCATTTAGTAGAATACAATACTCAGACTGCCAAAAACCAATCTCATTATTGATAGATGCCATTCTACTTTTTAACTGCGATCGACTATTCACAAGCATTGACAAATCGGGTTGAGAAAAATAACTATGCCCGCTGATTACCTTTTCTACACTTGATAAATTCCCTAAATAACTGGAGGAGGACTTATTCCAAAAATAGTTAAAAACGTCACTTCGGTCAGAAAGCCAAGAAGCAGGAGCAGACAAGAGATTCAATGAGCCCACCTCTCCAAAAGAAATTTTGGTTGATACATTATTTCTTAAAAAGCTATTATTAAGTGCTGAAACAAGTGAGAATGCTTCTGCATTTGTAGCTGATGTTCCTTCTTGTCCAGCTTCTCCGGAAGGACCAGCCACCCAATCCCATTGTGGCTCGTTGATTGGACTAAAGAAATTAACAGGTATCCCTTTTGTGTGGAGATTATTTAAGACGTTAGCAACAAATTCAGCATATTCATCGTATTTCTGATCACTAAGATTGAGCTTGCCGAGTTCAGATCCAGAAGATCCAAATGCAAGCCTGTTCTTTGTCATATGAACAGGAGGACTAAGTGTAAATGCCAATAAGTTTTCTACACCTCGATTTTTTGCGGCCTTGGCAAACCACAAATTTCCTTCCTGCTTTCCCCAATCAAATTCACCTCGTTCATTTTGAAAACATTCCTCCCTTCTCCAGGGAGAAGTTATTTTACTTGCGCTACCCTGCTCAAAACTGCCAGCACCTATATTCATCCTCCACATGGAAAGGCCTATTCCAAGTGGCTTCCCTTGCGAATCGACCGCTTTACTAAAAAGCAGATCAGCAATCTGATTCTTTTTACTCTCTGGCCAATACTTACCAATATACTTTATTGCCCAGCAGTCTGATGCGCCGAAACTGTGGATCACCTGGTTTTCTTCACCGATTGAGATAATTGCCTTCAGCGTATTGGATGTCGTACAAGTATCAACCCCATCTACAATACAGGGATTCGGTTGTTCTGGTTTTGTACAAGAAAATAAAAAACCAATTACAAAAAGAATTACAAAGAATTTATAAGAATGATACTTCCCCCTCACTGTGCTAAATTTTGATCATCAAACTTTCAAAAAGAGCTTCTGCTTATAGAGAAAATACAGAAATACAAGCTTTGTGAAAACAACAGAAACAGACAGCACAAACACATCATTTGGCGTACCGACAAGTCCTCCAACCCATCCAAATATTGAACTTGCTGTATGATCCCAGTCAATAAATTTAACCGACATGTAAATCAGAATAGAATTCATGCCGATGATCTTAAATAAAAATGCCCATCGCTGATATCCTAGTACATCAATAATGTAATAGAAAAGAGACAACAACAATAAACTCAATCCTCCTGTTTGCATCACAAAAGAACTCGTCCACAGATTTTTATTGATTGGAAAATCAAGGTTCCAGATTTGTGCGACAATTAAAAATAACACGCCAGCCAATCCCATAGTGGCTGCTTTCTTGATTTTTGTTTGAACACCATTTTTGATCATGTCTCCAATCAGCATTCCCAATAGTCCGGTGCTAACAGCTGGAATAGTTGAAAACAATCCTTCAGGATCATGAATGGTTTGATGAAGGCGGCCAGGAATAATTAATCGGTCAACATAAGAAGCAAAGTTCCCTTCCATGGTCAAATCGCCGGGAGAAAACCCCGGGGCAGCGGTAAACTTTAACAAGATCCAATAACCAACTATCAGCGCTACGAACCAAATGATTTGAGCGGTTCTCTTGGAATATATATAAATGATGCTGGCAAAAAGATACGCCAGGCCAATTCTACCCAAGACTGATGGGAATCGTATTTCACTGATGGGCTTGATGATTTCAAGTCCATTGTTATAGATCACCCCTAATAGAACGAGTGTCATTGACCGCTTTATGACAGTGTACAATAAAAAGTTTTTTGTTTTCCCCTGAGCAAGCTGTCGACCTTGTGAGTACGGTGTTGCAACTCCTGCTAAAAACAAAAACAAAGGGAAGATCAGGTCATAAGCAGTAAATCCATTCCATGCAGGATGAGAAAACTGATGAGATAGTTGACCAACTGTTGAAGATCCTGTAGCAGTATGGAGTGTATGAAGAATTTCAGCACCTCCCATTATCCAAAACATATCAAAACCTCTCAAAGCATCGAGAGAATAAAGACGTTCGTGGTTTTTTATACTAGTCATACAGTGTTACACAAGGGTTTAATCAAGAGGAACCTATCGACTACGAATGTATTCAATTGACAAGAAATATCAAGCACAGTCAGTTTAAACAAGATCATTTTGTATTGAATGTGTCCTTGACCAATCGATAGGTTTTGCCTGCTTGGGTCTCCCTCACAATTAATTTATCACCATAACTAACATAGAGATCAGCACCGGACAATGACTTTATTTCACATGATTCAAGCGCACCGTCCTTCCATGTAATACTGACCTCAAACCCGCCCCTCGCTTTTAGTCCTTCTACATGACCATTCTTCCAAACAGAAGGAAGTGCAGGCAACAGTTGAATTACATGCCCATCTCTTTCAGTAACATGACTCTGAACAAGCATTTCAGCGATACCTGCAGTGCCGCCAAAGTTGCCATCGATCTGGAAAGGAGGATGACCGCAGAAAAGATTTTCATACGTACCGCCCGCATCAGACATGTTTATTCCTGCATTGTCAATCGGACGAAGCAGGTTGTTAAATAGTTTATATGCGCGGTCGCCATCTTTCAATCTCGCCCAAAAATTTATTTTCCAGGCAAGCGACCAACCTGTTCCGATATCTGTTCTGGCTTCAAGACTTTTTCTTGCAGCAGCAGCGAGGGCTGGTGTTCGTTGAGGATCGATTCCATTACCCGGATGAAGTGTATAAAGATGCGACACATGTCGGTGTGTCGGTTCGGTCTCTTTGAACTCTTCTCTCCACTCCATCAAACGGCCATCTGAACCTACCTGAGGAGGAGCAATATTTTTAACTGCAAGATCAATGTTGGTTAACAATTGATTTTTATCTCCCAGTACTGATGATGCACTCAATACATTCGAAAACAATTCACGAATTACCTGTTGATCATGTGAAGGGCCCATGCTGATCTGAGCAACAGAACCATCAGGCGCGACAAATGCATTTTCAGGAGAAGCAGCCGGACCAGATACAAGTTTACCGGTTCCAGGATCTTTCACAAGCCAATCAAGATAGAAACGTGCCGATTCAAGCATGATGGGATAAACACGCTCGAGATATTTTTTATCTAAAGTATACTGATAATGATCCCAGAGATGTTGACACAACCATGCACCGGCTCCAAGGTGCATGCCCCAGCTTGGATGTTCTCCGGGAGCGGTAAAGCCCCATACATTTGTAATTGGATGAATGCACCAACCCTTGGCCTTATACTGCACCGCTGCAGTTTTTTGTCCGGGTTTCACCAGCGATTCAATAAGATCGGTCAATGGCCCATGACATTCTTCCAAATTGGTCAGGTCTGCAGGCCAATAGTTCATTTGCACATTGATGTCAGTATGATAATCACAATTCCATGGCGTTTGTATCGCATTCGCCCACATGCCTTGAAGATTGGCAGGCAATGACCCCTTGCGTGACGAAGAGATCAGGAGATACCTTCCAAACTGAAAATAAGTTTGCTGTAAACGGAAGTCATGAGGATTGCTCAACTGATTTCTCATTCTAATATCAGTCGGAATGGTGTCTTGATCATTTGGAGATAGATTCAAACGAACCTGACTGATCAGACTTGAATAATCTGCGACATGCGATTTTAATAACTGCTTATATGATTTGGCAGATGCACTTATAAGTTGCTCCATGGAGGTGATCATGGGATCGGCACCAATGAAAGTTGGATACTCTTGCTTGTAATTTGTTGCGGCGGTCAGGTACAACACGACTTCATCGGCATCTCTAACCAACAACTTACCTTCTGAGAATTTTACGGACCCTCCTGTTGAAACCGCCTTCAGTCTTGCTGCATATTTCATCCCATCACCTCCTTTCCCATTGTTCATTGTTCCAGACATAAGTAGATGATCAGACACAGTAGTGATCTGATATCTTTCCGGTCTGTTCAAGTGGCCTGTAAAACTGATAGCTCCTTTTTTATCAGCTGTTAATCTGATGACCAATACACGATCGGGATTGCTGGAAAACACCTCACGCTTAAATTGTACACCGTCCTGCTGATATTGTACTGTGACCACTGCCTTGTCCAGATCCAACTCTCGTTGATAATTGGTGTAAGATGAGTTTTTGCCAAAATCTATCCAAAGATCACCAAGTGTTTGAAAACAACCGAAAGGAACATTGGCTCCATTTCCATAACCCGAACCGGCACCTTTACACACTTGTGTTTTTAACGTTAACTCAGTTGCCTCTTTATACTTTCCTTGAAACAACAATTCACGAATGGTATTCAAAGAACCCACTGCATCGGGGTTGTTGTCATCATCCGGACTCCCAGACCATAAACTCTTTTCGTTGAGTTGGATCCGCTCATAATTCACATCCCCAAAAACCATCGCACCAAGAAAACCATTACCAACGGGCATTGCTTTCAGCCATTCTTTATTATTTTCCCATCCCTTGTCACTGTCTTTGATATTTGCATTTGCCGGCTGTTTATACCAGATCCTTGTTCTTTCTTGTGACTGTGAAAAACTCAGCAACGGAAGTATACCAATAACAAGCAGGGTCAATATTTTTTTCATAAAAAAGTTTAGTGTAAATGTTTAGCAATAAGAAAGATGCTATTTGCCGGCCCAATAATCAATGACCAATACCTTATCCAGATGAGATTTAAGCACATCCACAAAGGCTTTATGCGCAGGATGCGGGAGATAGATCTCCCTGTCTTTTTCAGAATTAAAGCTCACGAGAAAACAATGGGTAAAGCCTTGATCTAGTCCCTCCGGACTATTATTCTTACCCCACTCAAAACCTTTTACTTCTTTGATTTTGGAGGGTAGTGCACGAAATGCGTCTTCTACTTTTTTTACATCATCCACACTGCTGGTCGACTTAAATGAAAATAAAACCACATGTCTTAATTGTTTTTTTGTCTCAGTTTGCGCACCGGCGATGGTAGTCATGCTACTTAGAATAAGGAGTAAAAAAATATATTTTTTCATAGTCAGCAATTTATGAAAACTTACATTAAACATTGAAGAATTTTACAAGCTAAATGATCATGATAAGAATGCACTCAATTTTTTTATATAATAACCCATAACTTTAGTAATAACGAATAATTAAATATATCTGACATGAAACATCAGACAAACTCTCGCCGAGAATTCATACGGAACAGCTCAGCATTGCTGGCATTCCCGTTTATAAAATCTACAGGCCTTGATCAAATAAACATAGAACATAAACGTCGTGTTGCGGTAATTGGCACAGGATGGTATGGTAAGAGTGATCTATTCCGACTGATGCAGGTCACGCCTACCGAGATTGTTGGACTTAGCGATGTTGATAAGATGATGTTGAGACAAGCCACAGAATTAATAACCAAACGATCAGGAAGCAATAAAAAGATCCCGCAATATGGCGATTACAGAAAAATGCTGGCAGAACAGAAACCTGAAATTGTCATCGTCGGAACCCCTGATCACTGGCATGCCCTAAATACAATAGATGCAGTGAAAGCTGGAGCACATGTCTATGTACAAAAGCCTATCAGTGTTGATGTCATGGAGGGAGAGGCAATGGTTGCCGCTGCAAGAAAACATAATAAGATAGTTCAGGTAGGTACGCAAAGACGCAGTACGCCACATCTGATAGATGCAAAGAAAAATATTATTGCAGCCGGATTGCTCGGCAAGATCCATCATGTAGACATGTATTGTCATTATCACATGCGGCACAACAGCAATCCACCGCTGCAAGATGTTCCTGAATATTTTGATTATGAAATGTGGACCGGACCAGCACCTATGCGTCCTTTCGATGGCTTGCCGCACAGGGGTTGGTGGAGAGGCTTCATGGAATACAGCAATGGTATCATGGGGGACATGTGTATACATATGTTCGATGCTGTGCGTTGGATACTGGATCTGGGATGGCCCAGCAGAATAAGCTCCGTGGGAGGAATCTATGGTACATACACTGGTAAAAGCAATATCGCCGACACTCAAAATGCAATTTTCGAATATGAAAATCTAAACTGTGTATGGCAACATAGAACATGGGGCACCCCTACAGATCCCGAATACCCTTGGGCTTTCAAGATCTATGGAGAAAAAGGAACCTTGTCAGTTGATGTGATGAAATATGATTTTGTCCCGGTAGGCAAGGGTGAAAAAATTCATCGTGATGTGGTATATGAGAGAGAACAATACCCTGAAGACCTTACAGAGAGAGATATTGAACTCCATGCAGCACCTGCTTCAAGAGCGCAAATGAGAAATTTCTTGGAGTGCATTGAAACAGGAGCAAGGCCTGTAGCCGATATCGGTGAAGGTCATATATCAACCGCCTGTTGTATCCTGGCGAATATTTCAATGGGCCTAAAACGAGCATTGATCTACGATCCTGTCAATCGTGTTGTTGTTAATGATAGTGAGGCGACTAAATTATTAGCAAGAACTTATCGTGGGCCTTGGATACATCCCGATTACAAAGAGTTCATTTAATAACTGAAAGAAAAGAAACAATAAACATGTGAGATAAAACCGGAGTTTATTTTTCTCTTTTTCGTTTTCGGTATTTCCATGGCGGGGTCGGATTGCTGGCATTCCACAAACCAACTTTATTTTCCCGTGCGGCT
>JBKCFW010000156.1:0-16639 GCA_046303675.1 bacterium | reverse complement strand
GATATATTCGCAAAAACTACAAAATGTCAAATAATTTCATCGACCTGCAAACTGCAATTGCATTGACAAAGCGATATAGGGAAAACAAAGAAAAACTTGTAACTCCTGAGTTCTCTGATTCAATGTGTATAGCTGAAACTTTTGATGCCTCTGCGATACGTGCTGTTATAGATCAACCAGGATGTGTTGCTTTCAGGGCGTATTATGGCATGAAAGAAAATAAAGAGGTTTGTGTAGTATTTGTTGGGGTTAATGATAAGAATGAGGATATTGTCTTCATAAATAATGAATCTGAAAATATATTGGTGGACTGGGCACAAAGGTGTCCGCCCAATTGTAACGAAGAGTCGCCTTTAATGAACTAATCATAATTCATTTATTTCATGTTCATAGTCATCTTAATAATACCTATTCTTCTGTGTTTAGTAAGGTTTAGGGAATTAGAGAATACGTATAGACTTATATCGGTTCCATATATTTCTACCTTGATTGGTCAGATAATTCACGAGAACTTCAAATTCTCGCCTGTTGGAAATAATATCTTTAACTACATAATGGACATTGTCTGGGCTTTACCATTTATATATATTATCATTTCCTGGGGAGAAATAAAAAAAAAAAAATCAATACATCTCTCTCTATGGTGCAATTTATATTTTATCAATCTTTCTTGAAATTTATTTGGTTGGATTAGAGAAACACAGAGCATCTCTAGCGATATCAGCAAATGTGTTTATTCAAATCCTGATTTCAATAAATTGTTTAATTGTAATCTTGAAGAAAAACATCTTAAAGAAAACACAATGGTCTATGCTCCTGATACTTATATCAACTATTGTTGTTAATTCCTATTTATTGTCTATTGATTTGTTTATGTATTTTCTTTTTTCATCAGCGTCAGTAAAATTATTTCAGACAATGTGGCAATGGCTCTCCTATTTGTTTATAATAGGTCATTTTTGCAGAGCCTTGTCTTTGTGGTGGGCTCCGAAAAAAGATGTGTTCATTTGATAATCGCTATAAATAAATGAGCGCCCCGTTCTAAAAACTTCATACCTGAATGATCACATTCTTCGTTCTCCTTCCTGTTATTGTTGGATTGTTTAGGCATAAAAAGCTTGACGACACATACAAGATACTGTTATATACATGTATTATCGGTTCAGTCACTCATATTGTTTATTTACTCTTCATTAAATTTCCTCCCGTTTGGAACAACCTGTTCAATTATACTCGATCATTAGTTTGGTATCCGCCTTTTGTTTACGTTACTCTTTCTTGGTCAGCAATCAAAAAAAGAAATCAAGCCTTTTTCATTTATATCATCATCTATTTTGTTTCAATTCTTCTTGAAATATATGTTGTTGGTCTTCATGAAATAAGGGCATCTTTAGCACTCTCTTTTAATAATTTCATTGATGTATTAATGTTGCTTTACTGCTTGAATGTTTTGTTGTTCATGAAAATGCCTGCAAAAGTAAACCTATCTAAGATATTAGTAATTGTTCCGTTTTTAATACACACAACTTATATGATATCTCTTGATATATTTATGTTCTTTATCTATTCAGATGAAACAACAGCATTCTTTAAAAATGCCTACAACTTTATTCTTTTCTTGGGTTTAATTGCCAATATTTCTCGAGCTGCTTCTTTATGGTTTGCGCCCGAAAAGGAAGTGTTTATTTAAAGAAATATTAAATTCATAGATATCTTGACAAGCGATCATTAAATCATTATTGTAATTAGTGTTCGAACATCCGATCAATTTTATTTCAATGTTTGTGCCACTTATCATTGGCATACTGCGATATAATACTCTTTACAGCGGATATAAGGTGTTATTCTATTATATATGCTTTGCCATTATTGACCAAATTATTTTTTCTTTATTCAAATTCTCTCCCGAGTGGAATAATATATTTAACTATCTATCACACATTTCCTTACTTCCGCTGCGCTTATATATCTGTATTTTATGGTCAGACATTAAGAAAAAGAATACACTTTTGATGTGGTTCATTATCATTAGCGTTTTATTCATATTAATCGAAGTATACTGGATCGGATTGCATGAATACAGGGCATCTATTGCCTTATCCATAAGCTCATTAATATGCATATCCTTCATTGTGTTTATAATTGTTGATTTAATTAAGCAACAGGGTTTATATAAAACAAAGCGTTCAATGATGCTATTTATGATGCCATTCGTGGTTGCAAGAATATATAGCACTTCAATTGATATTTTTATGTCTTTCCTTTATAATGAAAATACAACTGGACTTTTCATTCAACTTTATGATATTTATTTATACCTATCTGTTTTCTATTATTTGAGTATTGCTATTTCATTGTGGCTGGCTCCTGTAAAAGAGGAATTTATTTGATCCTGTATTCCGGTAGAAAAGAATTGTCATTTTGATATCATTTTTATTCTTTTCTTTGATCCTTGTATGGGTATCGACGAGAAAGCAATATATACAGCTAGTATTTTATTCGCAATCTTTATTGCCATCATTCTTATTGTGTTCATGGTTAGTTTATTCAGGCAACAACGTAGATACATAAAGCTTCAAGAAGAAAAACTCGCTGCAGAGATAAACGCTGCAGAGAAAGAGCGCACGGCAATCGCCACAGAATTGCACAATGAGATCGGTCCGTATTTGTCAGGCATCAAAATGCGACTGGCCATGATCGACTCAGAAAACCCTGCTATGGCTGAATGTCGTCAGGGACTTGACAAATGTATCGTTCAGGTGCTCGACCTTTCTAGATCAATTGCACCGCTTAGTATTTTTCACTTGTCTTTTGTTGATGCCCTGAATCAGTATCTTGATCGATTGATGATGAAGGATAAGCCCGTTCTTGATATTTCTACCAAGGGTGATATTGTTGTGAGTGAAGAAATGAACAATCATGTGTACAGGATTCTTCAGGAGATCGTACTTAATTGTGTCAAACATTCAAAAGCACAACTGCTAAAAATTGTCATATCAATCGAAGATGATATGCTGCTCATTCAGACCAGTGATGATGGTGTGGGTTTTGATACCGACAACATGTTGAGGAATCGCGGTTCGGGAATCGGAATGATGAGCATACAAACCAGGGTGGATTTTTTAGGAGGAGTTATTACAACACCATCATATCCCGTAAAAGGAACCAAGTACAACATACGAATTCCACTCAATCATGTATAGTCCAACAAAGATCACCGTTGTCATTGCAGATGATCATCTTTTTTTCAGAGAAGGTCTTGTTAATGTGATCAGATCGAATGATCGACTTGATATAGTTGGTATTGCTGATAATGGAAAGGAATTGGTAGAAATAGTATCCAAAAAAAAGCCGGCGTTGGCTATTGTTGATATAGGCATGCCTGTTATGAATGGTATAGAAGCAACCAAAGCAATTGCTGCTATGGAGCATAAAACGGCAGTCATTGCGCTGACCATGCATACAGAAGAGGCCGTTGTATATAGAATGCTTGAAGCAGGTGCTAAAGGGTATTTGGAAAAAAATATTTCAAAAGAAGAGTTGTTCATTGCAATAGAGAGCGTGATCGATCACGATCAATTCTATTTTCCGGAATCTTCTACGCTTTCCATGTTCAGGTTGATGAAAAAACTATCCTTTAAACCCTATCCAAAACCCGCTCTTCTTTTTTCTGAAAGAGAACTCGAGGTGATCTCGCTGGTTTGCCAGGATTTTTCAAGCAAGGAAATTGCCAGTTCGCTTTCGCTCAGCAACAGAACAATTGAAACACATAGGGTAAACATCATGCAGAAGATGAACGTAAAAAGTGTTGCGGGTATGGTTGCCTATGCGTACACCCATGGACTGGTTAAATTCCAAGAGAACAATTAAAAAATAAACCCGGATCTGGGTAAATCCGGGTCAAAAGGTGTTTTTCATTGCCAAGCAACGGCGGACTATACAAATAAGATTGATTTGAGGCGGAACGCAATACAATATTACCAAGGCCTATAATTGTTTAACTCAGTATTTTCACCGACAATTGTGAATAGCAGTCTGACTGCCTGTTCAGGTTAGGATGTTGAAAAAGTTGGGGGCCACGAAAAATCGCTGATCGATCTTTTATCTAAAGCAGTATATATTTTTTGGAAACAAAAAGAAGATTCTATAGCTTTAAGATGACTAAAATCATTTATTATTTCAAAAGCACGATCAACGCTTCTTCTCATCCAATCAACTTCTAACCCCTCCCAATAAGAGTTACTTAAAAACTACTTTTTATTCCCTTAACCAAATCAAACTAAACATGAGCAAAACCATTAACGCAAACCGCCTCTTCTACGCAAGTTGCTTTGCACTGATCACCACTGCTTTTTCGTTCAGTATCAGGGCAGGAATCCTGACCCAATTAGGAGCTGAGTATCAATTTGACGCAGTTAAATTGGGAACCATCAATTCAATGTGGTTTTTAGGATTTCCGATCTCAATGATCCTTGGCGGTATTTTTTATGCCAAGATTGGTCCAAAACTGATCATGCAGCTTGCATTTGTTGCCCACGCAATAGGTATCCTCACTACTATTTATTCTGGAGGAAGCTACAATGTGTTGCTGATCTCTACATTGCTGATCGGTATCGGTAATGGATGTACAGAAGCGGCTTGTAATCCAATGATCGCTGACTCTTATTCAGGTAATGAATTTCACAGCAAACTGAATCGTTTTCACATGTGGTTCCCCGGTGGAATCGTATTGGGTGCGTTGATCTCCAAATTCATGACGGATTCTGGCTTAGCTTGGCAGGCACAGATCTGGGTTATCTTGATCCCAACGATCATTTATGCGATCTTGTTTTTTGGACAAGAATTTCCACAGCCTAAAGCAGAAGCTAGCTCTCCTGTTGCCAGCTTTAAGGCCATGTTGAACCCACTTTATCTTTTCATGGCCGCTTGTATGGCATTAACCGCAATTTCTGAATTCGGTCCACAACAATGGGTTGGTCCAATTCTTGCCAATGCCGGCGCGAGTCCAATGTTGATCCTGGCTCTTGTAACCGGACTCATGGCAGTAGGAAGATATTTTGCTGGTCCACTTGTTGAAAAGTTGAACACAGTAGGTGTATTGTTGGGCTCTGCCATATTTGGTGTGATCGGTTTGTATATGATGAGCACCTTCCAAGGCTCAACATTATATATTGCGGCAATATTCTATGCGCTTGGTATCTGTTATTTCTGGCCTAACATGTTGGGATTTGTTGGACAATACATGCCTCAAACCGGAGCGCTCGGACTTTCCATCATGGGGGGTATCGGCATGTTCTCTTCATCAATTTTCCAACCCATCATCGGTGGCTGGATCAATGATAATAAGGCTGAAGCTGCAGCAACAGGAATAACTGACGCTGCACAACTTGATCTTGCGGCTGGTCAGGCAACATTGGCAGATATGATGACCTTCCCTGCAATTCTGGTCGTTGCCTTTGTGGGATTGTATTTTTACATGAAGAAGTCACAAAAAGCATAATCAACACTTTTTTAATTTATAAGAGGGGGCCATGGCCCCCTTTTTTTATTATTAGCCCAATTCACACTTGCGCCACTCGGTTGTCAGTAGCACGCAAATTTTAATCCATTTCAAAGCAGATCCGAAATCATAAATTCAGTACTTTTAGTCCTCTCATATTTATTGTAAATTTTCAATTGTACATCATGAACAGAAAATTAAGAATGGGAATGGTAGGTGGTGGCAAGGATGCCTTCATCGGAGCCATCCACAGACATGCGGCTGGAATGGACGGCCTGATCGAGCTTGTGTGTGGGGCACTCAGCATCAACCCAGAGATTGCAAAGGACTCCGGACAATCTCTTTTTCTTGCAGAGGATAGGATCTATCTGACGTTTGAAGAGATGATCACGAAAGAAAGCAAGCTTCCGGCTGATAAAAGAATGGACTTCGTGACGATCGTTACTCCAAATTTTGCGCATTTTGCTCCTGCAATGATGGCAATGGATCACGGTTTTCATGTTGTCATTGAAAAACCTATTGCCTTCACGCTGGAAGAGGCAAAACAATTGAAGCAAAAGCAAGAGGAGACCGGAATGGTTCTCTGTCTTACCCATACATATTCAGGATATCCGCTCGTTAAACAAGCCAAGCAAATGGTTAAGGAGGGTAAGCTTGGAAAGATCAGAAAAGTGTGGGTGGAGTATCCTCAGGGATGGCTGAGCAAGCTTACAGAAAGAGAAGGCAATGCACAGGCTGCCTGGAGAACAGACCCTAAGCGCAGCGGTAAGAGTGGATGTATGGGAGATATCGGTACTCACTCTGCGCATCTCGCTGAATACATCACGGGTTTGAAGATCACACATCTTTGTGCTGATCTCAATGTGATGGTTGAGGGTAGGATGTTGGATGACGATGGAAACGTATTGCTGAAATTTGAAAATGGTGCGGCCGGTGTATTGATGGCATCACAGGTTGCTGCAGGCGAAGAAAATGGTATCAAGATCAGGGTATATGGAGAAAAGGGTGGAATTGAATGGGCCCAGCACGAACCAAACACCATGCTTGTTAAGTGGCTTGATCAACCTACACAGATATTCCGGGCCGGCGGAAACTATGCAGACAGATTATCATCATATTCTATTCACAACTCAAGAACACCAGGCGGACACCCCGAGGGATATCTTGAAGCGTTTGCGAACATTTACAGAAATTTTTCTTTAACACTTGGTTGTCGCATGGATGGAACAACACCAACACCTGAAATGCTTGATTTTCCTGGTGTTGAAGATGGTATCAGGGGGATGGCGTTCATTGACAATGTTGTACTCTCAGCGCAGTCAGAACAAAAGTGGACTCCTCATACTGTATAAATAAAAAAAACGACAGCATGAAAACAATTAAAGGACCAGGTATATTTCTCGCCCAATTCATGGGAGACAAAGCCCCATTCAATGATCTGGCATCAATTTGTAAATGGGCGGCATCATTGGGTTTTGTAGGTGTACAGATTCCGACGTGGGACAGTCGTTGTATCGATCTGCAAAAAGCAGCAGAGAGTAAAACATACGCAGATGAGATCAAAGGTATCGTAGCATCTGCCGGATTGGAGATAACAGAATTGTCAACGCATTTGCAAGGACAGCTTGTTGCCTCACATCCTGCATACGATGAATTGTTTGATGGTTTTGCTCCTGCTTCTGTTAGGGGAAATGCAAAAGCGAGAACTGAGTGGGCTGTTCAGCAACTGAAGTATGCTGCTAAAGCTTCTTCAAATTTAGGACTCAATGCACACGCCACATTCAGTGGTTCGTTGCTTTGGCATACTGTTTATCCTTGGCCACAGCGACCAGCAGGACTTGTCGAAACCGGATTCCGAGAACTTGCAAAGAGGTGGTTGCCGATACTCGATGTATTTGATGAAAATGGTGTTGATGTATGTTATGAAGTGCATCCGGGAGAAGACCTGCATGACGGTATCAGTTATGAGATGTTCCTTGAAAAAACAAACAATCACAAAAGGGCTTGCCTTCTTTATGATCCAAGTCATTTTGTACTACAGTGTCTTGATTACCTTAGCTATATCGATCATTATCATGAGCGCATTAAAATGTTTCATGTTAAAGATGCTGAATTCAATCCATCAGGAAAACAAGGTGTTTATGGCGGGTATCAAAGCTGGATCAATCGCGCAGGACGTTTTCGTTCTCTCGGTGACGGTCAGGTAGATTTCTCTTCCATCTTCAGTAAGCTGACTGCTTATGATTATAGTGGTTGGGCCGTGATGGAATGGGAATGTGCAATCAAACATCCTGAGGATGGTGCAAGAGAAGGCGCTATTGTGATCAAAGATCATATTATCCGTGTCACAGAGAAAGCTTTTGATGATTTTGCTGGTACAGGCAGTGATGAGGAATTCAATAAAAAAATCTTAGGAATTTAAAACAACAAAAACGATAAACAACAAACCAACAAACATGAAAAAAGTACTGTTCACCATGATGATTGCTGCAGGATTGGTTGCCTGCGGTGGAGGAAATGAAGAAACAACAGAAAAAAAGCCGATCAGCAATGCTACTGAAGAGGCAGCACCTGCAGTTGAGGAAGCGCCTGCTGTGGCCAAGAAAGATGGTAAAGCGTTGATCGAAGGTTCTGATTGCCGCACTTGTCACAAAGATGATACCAAGTTGATCGGACCATCATATCAGGATGTTGCAAAGAAGTATGAGAACAACGAGAAGAATGTAAAAATGCTTGTTGAAAAAGTGATCAAAGGCGGACAAGGTAACTGGGGAGAAATTCCAATGGCAGGACATCCAAATCTAAGCGAAGAAGATGCAACTGCAATGGTTGAATATGTTTTATCAATGAAAAAATAAGTAAATGAAAACGATTATCACTGTTATTGCCGCCGCTGTTCTCATGTCTGCCGGATTGATCGATCCTCATCCCGCTAAAACAAACGAACCTGCTGGCAAAGGTTGGAAAAGTTTATTTGATGGAAAGACAAAAAAGGGATGGCATATTTACAGAAATGAGGGCGACGGTTCTTCGTGGCAGGTTCAAGACGGCATGTTGACGTTTGTGCCGATGAAACAAAGTGCCTCAGGAGTAAGAGCAGGTGGAGATATCGTAACCGATAAGGAATATGAAAATTATCACCTGAGTCTTGAGTGGAAAATTTCAGAGGGTGGTAACAGCGGAATCATTTTCAACGTGAAAGAAGACGAGCAGTATGAGCATACGTATCATACAGGAATGGAAATGCAAGTACTGGACAACGACAAGCATGGAGATGGTAAAATAAAAAAACACCGCGCAGGAGATCTTTACGACCTGATCTCTTGTTCTCGTGAAACCGTTAAGCCTGTTGGAGAGTGGAATCACGCTGAAGTGATCATCAACAACGGTGAGCTTAAGTTTTACCTCAATGGTGAGAATGTTGTGAGTACTACTGTGTGGGATAGCAACTGGGATAAAATGGTTGCCGGAAGCAAGTTCCGCGATATGCCTGGTTTTGCGAAATATAAAAAAGGCCGCATCTCACTTCAAGACCACGGCGATAAAGTATGGTATAGAAATATCAAGATAAAAGAACTCTAGTAAGGGCATTTGGCTCTTTGTTTATTGAACACTCATTAGCATGAAAAAATCATTTCTCTTTTCCTTCCTGTATTTTTCCTTTTTATTTTTTGCCAATGGACAATCACCAAGCGTATTGGTTTTTTCAAAGACGGCAGGATTCAGACATTCATCGATAGCTGCCGGACAAAAGGCAATTATACAATTGGGAAAAGAGAATGGTTTTTCTGTCGATACCACAGAAGATGCTTCCAAGTTTAATGAGGAAAACTTAAAAAATTACAAGGCTGTTGTTTTTCTTAACGCAACGGGTGATGTGTTGAATCACATTCAGCAGGCTGCTTTCGAAAGATATATTCAAGCCGGTGGTGGTTATGTTGGCATTCATGCCGCATCTGATTGTGAGTACAATTGGCCCTGGTATGGAAAATTGGTTGGTGCATATTTCAACAGCCACCCTCATAATCAGCTTGCCAAATTGAAGGTGCATGATAAAATGCATCCAAGTACCATGCATCTTCCAGACGTTTGGGAGAGAACGGACGAATGGTATAATTTTAAAAAAGCACCTGGAAATGAAGTGAACATACTCATCAGTATTGATGAAACTTCATATAAAGGAGGAGAACATGGTGCAAGTCATCCAATGTCATGGTATCATGATTATGATGGAGGCAGAGCTTTCTATTCAGAATTTGGACACACAGACGAAACTTTTTCAGAGCCCAACTATTTGAAACATCTTCTGGGCGGTTTGAAATATGCAATGGGTAATAATGTTGCCCTCGATTACAGTAAAGTCAAGTCGCTTCTTGTTCCTGATGAAGATCGCTTTACGAAAAACGTATTGGCCGGAGGCGTATTCGATGAGCCTACTGAGATCGCCATCCTTCCTAATTTTGATATCCTGATATCACAACGAAAGGGCGAAGTGTTGTTGTATAGCAATACCACCAAAAAAGTAAAGCAAGTTGCAAAGCTGAATGTGTATTATAAGTCAACTGCAACAGGAACCAATGCGGAAGAAGGATTGATAGGAATTACAGCCGATCCAAATTTTGCAAAGAACAATTTCATTTACATGTTTTATGCAACCATGGATACTGCGGCTAACAGGGTATCGCGTTTTGTTTTTAAAGATGGAAAGCTTGATCTCGCAAGCGAGAAAAAAATAATTGATTTAGGAACAACAAGAGACATCTGTTGTCACACCGGTGGTTCGTTAACATTTGGACCAGACGGTAATTTATACATATCCTCAGGAGATAATTCAACACCTTTCGATCAGCCCAATTCTACTTACACGCTTAATGGTTATGGAACACTCGATAACAGAGAAGGGTTTGAACAATATGATGGAAGAAGAGGACCAGCGAACACAAACGATCTGCGGGGAAAGGTGTTGCGCATAAAAGTTAATCCTGATGCGAGTTATTCTATTCCGGAAGGAAATTTATTTAAGCCTGGAACACCAAAGACGCGACCCGAGATCTACACCATGGGCACAAGAAATCCTTACAGGATATCAGTAGACAAAAAAAATGGATTCTTGTATTGGGGTGATGTTGGTCCGGATGCAAGCGAAAGCAGTCCATCAAGAGGATCAAGAGGATATGATGAATTGAACCAAGCACGCAAGGCTGGTAATTTCGGATATCCTATGTTCATTGGCAACAATTATCCATACAGACAATTTGATTATGAGACAGGCGAGATCGGTGATTTCTTCAATCCGGAGAAACCGATCAACACTTCAAAAAATAATACCGGCTTAGTGGAGCTGCCACCTGTATCACCCGCTTTTATATATTATAGCTACGGTCCATCTAAAGAATTTCCGGAAGTTGGAACAGGCGGTAGAACAGCCATGGCTGGTCCTGTTTATTATTCCGAGTTTTATCCAAAGGAGACACGTTTTCCTGACTACTATAATGGCAAGTTGGTTTTTTATGAGTGGATCAGAGGATGGATCAATATGGTCACCATGGATAAAGATGGAAACTATCAGAAGATGGAACCATTCATGCCCTCAACTCGATTTGCGAGCCCTATGGATATTGAAATGGGTCCGGATGGTCGCTTATATATTTTGGAATACGGCTCAGGTTGGTTCACTGCAAATCCCGATGCATCATTATCAAGAATTGATTACAATGGTGGAAACAGAGCCCCCAAAACACAGATCAGCATCAACAAAAAATCAGGTTCTATTCCTTTTTCGGTAACCGCTTCTGCAGAAGGTACAGTTGATGCAGATAAGGACCCGATAAGTTATGTGTGGTATTTTGGAAATGTTGCTTTGAAGCCGAGCAGTTCACCGGCTGCAAATTTCACCTTCACCAAACCTGGTAGCTATAATATATATGTAGAGGCGCGAGACAACAAAGGTGGCGTTACCAAAAGCCAGGTGATGAAAGTATATGCAGGAAATGAAGAACCTGTTGTTGCTGTGAAGGCAGACGATAATGCTCAATTCTTTTTTCCCGGGATTCCTGTTCCATATTCTGTAAACATAAAGGACAAAGAAGATGGTTCAACAGAGAAGGGTGGAATTGACAACAAATCCATTTTTGTAAAAGTGGATTACATGAGCGGGCCAGACAAGGCACAGGTTGTAGGACATCAGGTAGCGACATCTGCGTTGGAGGGCAAGAACCTTGCCGCAACGCTCGACTGTAAAGCCTGTCATAAAGAAGAAGTGAAATCTGTAGGCCCTGCGTATAAAGCCGTTTCTGCCAAGTATGAAAATGATCCAAAGGCAAAAGCATATTTGGTAAATAAAATCATCAAAGGCGGAAGTGGTGTATGGGGAGAAGTTGCAATGCCGGCTCATCCAAATTTAAAAACAGCGGATGCTGAAATGATTGTTGACTGGGTGCTGAGCATCAACAAAAAAGCAGTCGCATCACTTCCTGCAAAAGGCATAATCACTCCTTCAGAAAAAGATACAGAGGGTAAAAACATCATGCAGATCACTGCATCGTATACTGACAAGGGAGGTAGTGGAATTCGTCCGCAAAGTGGTTTTGGAACGCTAACATTAAAAAGCCCTGTCGTAGAAATGCAATCAAACACAGGACTTGATCATGTTGCTGTTGTGGAAGATGGCGATAAAAAAATTGCGAAACTAACTGCAGAGACTGGAAGCATTCATTTTAATGATCTTAATCTTAAGCATGCAACGGCTGTTGAGCTTGAATATGTGTTGAGGAATGCTCCAACTCACGGATATATCATAAGTTTTTATGCCAATGATATAGCCGGAGCTAAGCTTGGGGAGCTGAAGCTTGGTCCGGACACAGACCTGACAGCCAATAAGGGTAAAGTCAATTTGTCCAACATCCCTGCCCAGCCATTCAAATTGGTGGTTAGATTAACAAAGGCTGATAAGAAAGAAAGTCAGGAACTTGGCCTGAGATCATTGAGGTTTACAGCAACGAAATAGCGATCGATCAACTAATTAAAGACATAAAGATCCGGGACTTATCAGATCCCGGATTTTTTATTCAATGCAACCACATTCACAATGCTCACAATTAGGATGATAATAAGTCCGCCAAATTCTCTTGTTTGCTCTATCCATGGCTTTGTGGCTTTCATGCTTTGAACCAGGCTTTCTGTTTCATGTTCACTTACCCAAGAGATGACACCATCTTTAGATAACAATAAAATTGCAGCGTAAACAATGCAGAAGGCGATCAATGCAATATGTGATATCAGGTTGAACTTATCTCTTGAATTTAAAATGCATATTATACTTGAAAAAACATAGATAGGTATCCATAAATATGGATCAGGGTCATTGTATTGTAAAATAGCGAAGAGAAAAAATACCAGTCCAAATAAGATGTTGAATACTTTCATGGCTACAGGTGTTTTATCAGGTTAGACTTAACGTATCCAAGACTTTGTTTTATACTATCTAACGGCGGTTGAGTACACTCATCTTGTTCAATGAAAAAATGTTTCATGCCTGCTACATCTGCTTGTTTGAAGATGCTGTTGAAATCAATGATCCCTGAACCGACTTCTGCAAATTGTTTTTTCGTTGTTTTGTCCATGTCTTTAACATGCCAGAGGGATATTCTATGTTGATGTTGTTTGAACAATGCAATTGGATCTTTTCCTGCTTTGACTGTCCAATACAGATCGAGCTCTATTTGCAGCAGTGTTGGATCTGAATATTTCATCATCACATCGAAAGGTATTTCTCCTTCGATTTGTTGAAACTCAAAATCATGATTATGATATGCAAGCTGAATGCCTGATTTTTTACAAAGCTCTCCAGCCTTGTTTAATCCCTCGGCTATTTTCTTATAGGCATCGATCGATCTTCTTTCCTCTTCCATCAGATAAGCGATCACCATATAATCTTGTCCGATTTCTTTTGCATCATCAATGGCTTGCTGCCAGCCATGAATGATGGTTCCGGGAGTATTTCTGTTTCCGAAATCGCCATACAGATAGTGGCCTGATGGATTTTTTAATCCCAATGACTTAAGCGTATTCTTGTATTCGGCTGGTGCCATTCCGAAGTATCGACCATTGTATCCGTAATTTTCGACTTCTTTGAATCCTATCTTGGCCACCTTTTCTAAGGTGCCTTTTGGGTCGATGGCCATATCTCCACGAACGGTATATAACTGGACGCCGGCTTGTTTGTTTTTTCTATTGGTTGTTGAAAATGCATCTGTGCTTAAAGAGGAAGCGACTGTTAGCCAAGCGAGTTGGTTGATGAATTGTCTTCTCGATGTCATCATGACAAATATTTGGATAACAATTTACAAGTTCTTCGTTTGAAATACGAAAGGAATATAGAGATATTAATTTTTCTAATGGATGCAGCCGGTAGTATGGCACTTATTTGCCTTACTGCATTCCCTGAAATTAAGCAGATGCGCAGAGATGATGAGTGCCACTGCTGGAATCAAGAATAGAAGTTGTTGTGCGTGAAATATTTGTTTAACAATCAGCAGTAAGATCCCCACAGCAAATAGAACAACTGGAAGTTTTTTGTGATGGTGTTTGATATACCCATGACGCAGCGAATAAAAACCAATTGCTGCTGCAAGTAATATCATCCCAATTTCGAACCATATATTGTTGATGATATTGATCCCAAGCACCGGCAAACTAGTCAACAATATAGGGAGTATCGCACAGTGAATTGCACAGGCGATCGAAGCAGCTATCCCTAATGCGTCATAATTGATTTTGAACATGGGACAACAAATTTAGGTATTTTGCAACAAAGTTGCATTCGCTTAGGCGTGATAAATCTCTTATCCCGGCGTATTTTTGTATTAATTGGTGTTTATGAGAAAAAAACTGTTTTTATACCTGGTCTTTTTTGGTGTTTTGCTGGGGGGCTTTTATGGAGTGATGGTATACACAACTGATTTTGAGAAAGTGAAGTTGCCTGTGCTGAACACAGTTCAGCCATTTTCATTCATCCGTCAGGATAGTGTTGTGGTAAGTCAACAGGATATCAAACAGCGGGTATATGTTGCTGAGTATTTTTTTACCACCTGCAAGGGTATTTGTCCGAAGATGAACAGAAACATGAAATTGGTCTACGACAAATTCAAAGCAGATTCCAATTTTCTAATTCTTTCTCATACTGTAAACCCGGAGAACGATTCTGTGCCTGTGTTATCTAAATATGCTGAGACTTTTGGTGCAGACCCACACAATTGGTGGTTCATGACTGGAAGCAAAGAGGCGCTGTATAAGACTGCAAGAGAAAGCTATTTGCTGGATGATCCGAAAAACAGCACTGTGAATATCAATGAGCAATTTTTACACACGCAGTTTTTTGCGCTGGTTGACAGACTTGGTCGTGTTCGGGGTATTTATGATGGCATAAAAAAAGACGAGGTTGAACAGCTGATGACAGATATTCAGGAATTGATCAACGAATGATCCCATGAAACAAAGTGAATCCATTTTAAAAGAAAGTGCGCTGAGCATAACTGCCAGCAGAAGAACAATTCTGGATATTTTTTTGTCATCCAACAATGCACTTGCTCATCAGGATATTGAAGCAAAATGTTCAGATCAGTATGATCGCGTGACGATCTACAGAACCTTACAAACCTTTCTTGAAAAGGGGATCATTCATAATATCCCAACGACCGACAATAGCATTAGATATGCCCTATGTAATGATTCCTGTATCACGACCGGGCATCATCATGACAATCATGTTCATTTTCGTTGTAACCAGTGTGACAAAACGATGTGTCTGGATGATGTTAGCATCCCATCTGTTAAACTGCCTAATGGATATAGCATCAGCGAGATCAACATGGTGGTGACGGGGGTTTGTAAATCGTGCCGGAAATAAAAAGCCCCAATGTAAAAACACCGGGGCATTCGTTAAGGCTCTGATTAGTAGCATCACAAATATAGGTTCAGGCATGTTGATCGATGTGATTAGCCAATACCCTAAAAGTGGTATCTCAGAGTGTATCTAGTTCTTTCTTGACAAAAAGCATTAATTCACGGATCGTCGCCGGTGAAAAGTCAAATTTAATTCCGGCTGATTCATACAATTCAGGCAGCGTTTTAGTCCCACCAAGGCTCAATGCATACATATAGTTATTGAGTGCATGCTCCGGATCTTCTCTGTATTGTTTCCACATACCAATAGCACCTAGTTGTGCAATGCCATATTCAATATAATAAAAGGGCACCTCAAAAAGATGAAGTTGTTTTTGCCAGCTAAACGACCTGAATGATTCGAGTCCGCTAAAATCAATTGACTGTGTAGAAAAATCGTTCAGTATCCTCAGCCAATTTTCTTTTCTTTCTTCAGGTGTATGGGTTGGATTTTCATAAAGCCAATGTTGAAATTTATCAATGGTGGCTATCCAGGGAAATATCGTTATCACGCGCTCAAGCTGATGTCGTTTTGCCCTTTTCATTTCCTCTTCATTGTCGAAGAAGACATCCCAATGATCCATGGTGAAAAGTTCCATGGACATACTTGCTACTTCCGCCATTTCGGTTGGATATTCTTTGAAGCCGGTAAGTTCAAGTTCATGTGCCAGAAATGAGTGAATGGCATGTCCGCCTTCGTGAACCATGGTGGTCAGATCCGACATTTGAGAAGCAGCATTCATGAATATGAATGGCGCACCGCTTTCGGCAAGTGGCATGTTGTAGCCTCCGGGGGCTTTTCCTTTTCTGCTATCAAGATCAAGATGATCGAGTGACTCCATTTTTCTTAGGCAATCACCGAAAAATGGATTTAATTTATCCAGACAGTCAATTGATTTCTTTAAAAGATCTTTGCCATCCGTGAAGGGTCTAAGTGGTTTTACGCCTGCAGCTTCAGCCTCCGTATCCCATGGCTTCATGATATCCAGGCCAAGTCTCTCTTTTTGCTTGGCATAGATATGGTCAACCAACGGCATTACTTCTTTCTTTACCGCGTCATGAAATTGAAAGCAGGATTCGGGAGTGTAATCGAACCTGCCCATCTCAGCAAATTTGTAATCTCTGTAATTTTTAAAACCTGCGTTCAACCCTATTTGGTGTCGCTTTTCAATCAATTTGGTAAAGAGATCATTCAAT
>JBKCFW010000155.1:0-6476 GCA_046303675.1 bacterium | reverse complement strand
CACTAGGGGCTGTGTACCCTTTGCCTATTACGTGGCGCGGGACGATAAAAAATCCAGCAGCAGCAAGTGAGCTCTGTTTGATAAAATTTCTTCTGTTTTTTGAATTCTTCGACATGATATTAAAGTTGGTTGAGCATGAATTTATGAAAAAATAATTATTGTGGGCGCATTTTATCAACTTGATATAACAAGTAGCTGAATGTACATTTAGGCTTCATCACATTGCGCTATGTTATATGTTTAAAAACATTCATCTAGCTATACAAAGATTTAAGCATATGTCTGAATGATAAAAATCAACCGTTGATAAAGTCAAATAACCGCAAAAGAGTTTAATTTCAGTATATACATAACGTTTTGTCATGTCGAATAGCATAAAATATCAGACCTTGAGTCAGCATGAGCATGTTCATGTTGTGATTGATCCTGAAACAGGTATGAAAGGAATACTTTCTTCTTGTCATTTCAAAAAAGGTGATATTGTTTTTCAATTTACTGCAAAAGAGATCTTGAGTAATCCCTCATATCTCACCATTCAACTTGGTGAACATCGTCACATTCTGATGGAGCCAGATTACCTTCAATTTGCAAATCACAGTTGTGACCCCAATTTTTTCATTGATACTGAAAGACTCGAATTTATTGCACTAAAAGACATTCAACTTGGCGATGAGTTGTTGTTTTTTTATCCTTCAACTGAATGGAAGATGGACAGGCCTTTTCAGTGTGAGTGCGGTTCTCCACAATGTATTGGTATTGTCAGCGGGGCATATGCCTTGTCTGAAGAGAATAGAAAAAAGTACAAACTGAGTAACTTTATCGCTTCAAAACTAGCAGATACTATTCAACAATGATCTCATCTGCAAACATGTATCCATCATGATGTTTTGCAAAAAAGCGAACATACCTTGCCTGCTTCCCTGTCAAATCAATTGTAAAGGGTTTGAACAACAGATTCGGATTAGAAGGAGATATATCATTGATTGATTTTCCAACTGACTCAAATGTTTTTCCATCATTAGATATTTGCACTTCTGTGAAATCTGGAAGATACACACCTGGTCCGATGATCTGCATGAATGTTGATTGAACGCGACTAAGTTGTTCAACTTTACCCAGATCAATGGTAACATCCAGGTCTTTAAGAAATCCTTGCCATTGTCCATCTTGGTATGTGATCGACCCTCTGTATCCATTCGTTAGCGTTGTTTCTTTTTGTGCAGGATAACTGTTATCATAATTGATGTTATAATTTACTTGTTTGCCAAACGCTTTATGAAAATTCATTGGGAGTGTGTCGGGAGCGATACTCATTTTCCCTTGTCTGAATATGGCCGCCTTGATCAATGCCGATCGGGAAATTTCAAACGGCCCATCATATTGCGTTGATTTTATGGTTGGTGATGAACCATCGGTTGTATATCTGATCTCGGGGTTCAATTGTTCAGTATTGAATGTTATCGTTGCCTTCTTTTGTTCCTGATTAATGTTTGGTCTTATTTCTATTCTGTCAGATGGTCTTGAATAATTCACATTTAGTTTTTGTAACAGCGCATAGTGTTTCAGCAACCTCGATTGAAAATCTTTCCAGCCCATATTTTCTCTTTTACTCCAAACAGTTTCACTCAGTGCAATGATCCTTGGGAATACCATATATTCTGCATGCTCCATTGTTGGGACGTATTCTGTCCACAAGTTGGCCTGAGCGCCTTTTACAAATTGTTGTTTGTCTTTTTCGAGTTCAGCCGGCATTGGTTCATAAGCATACACTTGTTGTAGTGGAAGAAAACCGCCAATAGCTTCAGGTTCGGTTGATGGGTCATGTTGGTATTTATCAAAATAGCAATATGTGCCCGGAGTCATTATCACATCATGTCCCATTCTTGCAGCTTCAATTCCTCCTTGCTCACCTCTCCAGCTCATGACTCTTGCACCCGGAGCAAGTCCACCCTCAAGTATTTCATCCCATCCAAGTAATTGTCTTCCTTTCGATGAAATGAATTTTTCCATTCTCTTAATTGCATAGCTCTGCAATTCAAATTCGTCTTTCAGCTTGTTATCTTTTGTTCGTTTCTGACATTTTTTACATTTTGCCCAATTACTCTTTCCTGATTCATCACCTCCTATCTGTATATACGTTGATGGGAAAATGTTAAGCAGTTCAGTGATCACATCTTGCATGAAAGTGAAAGTTGAATCATTACCAAGACAGAACTCTCCTTGTTTTCCATTACTTCCTTCGCATCCCAGGTGTGGGTATGCTGCTATCACTTCATCTGAATGCCCGGGCATTTCAATTTCGGGGATGATCGTGATGCCCCTGCGTGTTGCATACGCTACAATTTCTTTTGCATCTTCTTGAGTATAATAACCTCCGTATGCAGTTGGTTCACCTTCTCTGTTATATGACCTGTCAGTATTCCACCAGCTTTTCCAGGTACTTCCATTTCTCCAGGCTGCTTGTTGCGTTAGTGCAGGATATTTTTTGATCTCGATTCTCCAGCCGGCCGCATCGGTGAGGTGTAGATGAAGGTTGTTGATCTTGTACAGACCAATTAGATCGATCATTCTTTTGATGAATGATACAGGGAAGAAGTGTCTTGATACATCGATCATCAATCCACGGTATCCAAAGCGAGGTTTATCATTGATTCGTGCACAGGGAATTTCAGTTGACTTGTTATTTAGCAAAACTAGTTGGGCGAGGCTTTGCATTGCGTTGATCGAACCTGCATATTCTGAACTTTGAATTTTTATCTGTTGAGGGGTGATGTTCAATGAGTAAGCTGCTGAATCATTTGAGCCTGCTGTGATCTTTTCAAAAAGTACGCTACCGGATTGGAGCGTAGTTCCTTGTTTGTATGTCAACACCTGTGAAGCGGGCACCTTTATTATTTCTGCAAACAGCAATGCGATATCCCTGAATTCCCTGCTCGCAACTATCTTGGTTTGTTTGTTGTATTTGAAAGCGCCAGGCATTTCAACAACCTGATCAGGCTTTGGAATGATATTGATCTTCGATTGAGAATATGAGAGTTGAAAAACAAAAAGTACACAGATGATGCTGATTGAATATTTCATAGAAATAAATAAGGGTTGCTAATGTTATAAAGATAGCAACCCTTATTTTATTTTGATCAATTATGAGATAATGATATGAATTACATTCTTCCCGGTAAGATTTGATTCCAGTATAACCAGGGGAGGATGTATCTTTTTAATATGAACATACTCCATCTTTCTTTTGCCTGATTGAAAGGAAATGTTTCTGTCGGCTTGTTTTCATAGTCAAACTCAGCCAGCATCAGTTTTCCGTAGCCTGTAACAATCGGACAACTTGTATATCCATTGTATTTTGCTGAAAGTGGTTCTCCTTTTATTTGTGCAAGCAGATTTTTGACCAACACTGGAGCTTGTTTACGTACAGCAGCTCCAGTCCTGCTTGTTGGCAAAGACGATACATCACCAAGCGAGAATATATTGTTGTATTTGTTGTGTTGTAAGCTGTATTTATCTACATCAACCCAGCCTGCAGCGTTTGCGAGCGGACTTTGTTTTACAAAATCAGGTGCAGATTGCGGAGGTGTGATATGGATCATTTCATAGTCGATCCAGGTCTCAACATCTTTATTCGCTTCTCCAATTCCTACAAATTTTGCTCTTTTGTTTGGTCCATCAACCTCAACCAGTTTTTGAAAGAAGTTCATATTGATCTTTCTTCTTTCAATCAACTTTTTTAATACTTCTTCATATTTTGGAACGCCAAACACCTTTGTTCCCCCAGACCACATTTCTACTTGTATTTTATCTTTTAGTCCCTGTCTCCCAAAATAATCACTTGCCAGATACATGATCTTCTGTGGTGCGCCACCACATTTAACAGCTGTGTTTGGGTTCGTAAATATTGCTCTTCCCGTTTGCGATTTTTTAATGCACTCCCAGGTATAATCAGCATATTTAAAATCATAATTCGAGCAAACACCATTTTTCCCAAGTGATTCTTTCAGTCCTTTTATTTCATTCCAATTCAGCTGTATACCTGCAGCAACGATCAGATAATCATAGGTCAAGCTTTCACCGGTAGTCAATTCAACTTTATTTTCATCTGGTATAAATCCTTTTACTGCATTTTTGATCCAGAATGCTTTCTTTGGAATTACTGAAGCTTCGTCCCTGACCGTATTTTCTTTGTTGAAGATTCCTGCACCCACAAGCGACCAGGCTGGTTGGTAGTAATGTTTAGAGGAAGGTTCTATGATGGCAATGTCAAGTGATCTATCCTTATTAAGCAATTGGGCAGATACAGATATTCCTGCGTTTCCGCCCCCGACGACAATGATCTGATAATGTGTTTTCATGCTGATTTTTATTGTTTACAAGGTAATAAGTTTAATAAATTTTGTGTGTGATATATATCACTATTAACTTCAATGAACAGATATAATCCTGATAGATGAAAAAATTATTTATATCCCTTTATGCACTCCTTTACTGCTTAACTATCCAGGCGCAGAAACAGGATATTAAATTGCAGACTAAAGTTGAAGACTTAGTTAAAGATTTCAATGGTCAAATCGGCGTTTATATTAAGAATTTAAAAAACGGTAAAATAGTTGCTGTAAATGCTGATACTATTTTCCCAACAGCAAGTATTGTAAAAGTTCCCATTCTTATTGGGATTATGAATAAGATAGAAAAGAAGGAATTGGATTATCATCAGAAGTTAACATGGGCCGATAATATAAATTATGATCCTGGAGAAGATATCGTTCCTTATCTGAAATCTGGAACAAACATTGAGTTGAGCAAGGTGATGATGCTGATGATGACGATATCAGACAACAATGCCAGTTTATGGTTGCAGGAAATTGCTGGTACGGGGACAATGATCAATGCGTTAATGGATAGTTTGGGGTATGCGAATACAAAAGTTAATAGCAGAACACCGGGAAGAGAAGCGATGAGAGCTGTGTATGGATGGGGCCAAACAACTCCTTATGAGATGGCAAGAATTGTTGAAGACATTGCTTCTCGAAAGCTATTGAGTACTAACGCTTCTGATCGCATGCTCAGGATCATGGGCAGACAATACTGGGATGAAGAGGCTTTGTCTGCCATTCCACCAGATGTTTTCGTAGCATCAAAAAACGGTGCAGTAAATGCCAGCAGAAGTGAAGTGCTCTATGTCAATGGTAAGCATCCTTATATCATCAGCATTTTTACTAAGAACAATAAAGATGTGGGTTGGGAGTATAAAAACGAAGCTTGGGAATTGACGAGAAAATTGTCTAGTCTCGTTTGGAGTTATTACAATAATTAAAATATTCCTTGTTGATATTCAAGGTTTAGGGAAGTTTAGAGAAGTTGAGAGAGGTTGAAAAGCTCTTCAACTTTTTAAACTTCCCTAAACTTCTCTAAACCTCCCTCAACCTCCCTCAACCTCCCTCAACTATTTCATCAGCTTACTATACTGTTTCCAGAAAGCGAAGAAAGAGGGGAAGTAGCCTTTTACCTGCGGACACATCCAATCTCTTTCATCATGAGTGCCTTCGATGTGATTAAAAAGCGGGTGCTCTTTGCTGATATAATTTAGTGTAGGATATTGTTGCTTGAGCTCTTTCAGTTCACCGATAAATAACTGTATCTCGGGAATATTATTGGCTAGTGCCAACAAAAAGTCAATTGTTTTTTGACTTACAGGAAAATTCTTAAAGTGTGATGGTTCTAGCAGTAAGATCCTGTTTGCTGCTTCATCTTTTCTCCAAAGTGGATCGAGGTTGTAGAGGGAATAGATCATCACAGGCAGACTTTCATCAATCTTGAAATCACGCTGTTCCGGAAGCTTGGTTGTTTGATCCAGAATAGATAGTGATTGAAGTGCATCCGGAATTTGAGTCTGTTCCAGCTCCTCGTATGACATGTCGAGAAACGTATTGCGCTGATCTGAGTGGCAATATTTATTGATGTTTTCCTGATTGCAATAATATTTTTTTGAACTGAAGGCACCGGCAACCCATTGCCAGCTGCATGCATTGCTTGCATAGTCTGCATCAAGCAGATGATAATACATCCACTTAGATGGCATCTGCCAGTGAGATTGGCCTATATTACAAATCATTGAGGCTACGTACATCCTGCAATGATTATGCATATAACCATGTTCGTATAATCCTGAAATTGACTCATCAATTGCGGTGATGCCTGTTGTTGCAGTAAGTATTGAGGAAGGCATCTTTCTGTTGCTGACTTTCTGCTGCTGATTTTTTATTTCAGTGTTTATAAGATTTGGATAAGCTTGTCCAACTCGTTGAAAATAATCGCGCCACGCGAGCTCCTGTAAGAACTTTTCTATCTGATAAGGCTTGTAGCCCTTTTTCATCACATGCTGCATTATTTGTCTGGTTGAGATGACACCTCTAGATATATAAGGCGACAGATAAGTTACAGCACCATCTATAAAATTTCTTGATCTACCG
>JBKCFW010000154.1:0-4765 GCA_046303675.1 bacterium | reverse complement strand
ATTCTCATGTGCCCATGTATCCTTATCCGCAGGCGATGGCTTATCACACGCACCCAAACGTTACACGTATTATTGATTGTGGTGCATCTATTACTACTGTTGGCAGTAATATGCCCTTACGTAATGCCTCACCATGCTCAATGCTTTTGCGAACAACACAAGGATACACGTCTAATCTTGTCATGGGTACATGTAGTTTTGTTTTTCCTGACAAACATAATGTACCTGTAACCATGGAACTGCAAGCTATTTCTTCTCCTGATATTCACTCTGATATTGTGCTCATCAGCTTCTTTCAGCTTCTGTTTAATGGATACAAAGTGAATTTGTTCCTTGAAGGTGGCTATATCCTTACACCTTCCAATCAGGAAATTATTTTATCACTCCGAGATGGTGTGTGGCATTTTCCTGACACATCTGCGCCTACATGTTTGTTTATTCCCGGCGTATCTGATGTGCATATGGTACTGGGCCGTGGTAGAGCTGGTTGGCCTTCCCAGGCTCAATCAGCTCTGCCACAACCTGAAGTACCTTCGCTGTCAAACACTGTCTGCTTAGAATCGGAACCACATGTTTCTGAAACTGATGTTGATGTCCCTACTTCTTCACATCCTGTTTCTGTTCCTGTTGCACCTGTAAATACCTGCGAAAATGTTCTTTGTCATGATCCACATGGAGCCTGTCATGTCCCACCGGCATCTGCGATCCCAGCAGAGGCTCAGTGTCTTCCCTCTTTACCCGCGACGACTGGGACAGACAGACAGACAGATGGGACGCGCAGCCAGACTCCGGGCCCACCTGCGCGGACGACTCCGACCGGCCCAGATCTGCCCTCTGTTTCTCCTTCTGACTCATCTATGTCTAAACAGGTCAATAAGAAGGTGGATCCTCCGTTGGGCCAGGGACCCCCGAAATCAAGACAACGTGTTGGTGTCAATTTATCGCCCCAACAGGCCATGGAAATCTGTGCTTATCATCATGAGCAGTTGCATCATTGTGATAAAGCTACGTTACAATCTCATTTGCGTTTGGTTATTCCTGTTGAGGCTGATCGGCCTTCTGATGCTCATATTCGCGAATTTGTATGTTCATCATGTGCTATGGCCAAATCTAAAAAGCCTCCTCAGAAAAAGACCCACCCGCCTTCTAGTTATGCAAGTGGGTATTCTCCAGGACAATACCTATATATTGATGGTTCTGGCTCTTACAATTTCAAAACCCTCGATGGCAGCACTCAACACTTTATTATAACCTGCGCTGTCAGCCATGCCAAATTTTGTCTTCCTTCGTCTGACAAGAAACCAGCTACGCTTATTATGCATCTGAAACGCCTTCGTGCTAACTGGAAAGTGCAATTCAAACGACTTCGTGTAGATCAGGAATGGGCTCGCTCACACGAATTTCAATACTGGGCAACGCAAAATGACATTGCCATCGAAGAGACGCCTCCGTATGTGCATGCCCCTAATGGCAAAGTCGAACGTGCGCACGGTGTGGTTCAAGATTTGGCGCGCACACAGCGCGTGCATGCCGGTGCAGGTGATCTGCTGTGGGCTTATAGTATTCGATATGCAGCAAAGCTTTGTAATCACAAACCAACAACAGCAGACTCAGCTCACCGTTCCCCTTTGCAGATTGATCCTTCAATCCCTTATCAGCACACACAATTGCAGTTACCCCCATGGGGATGTCAAATGTTTGCGCATGTTGGTCAACGCACGGATCGGAGTACAGCTTCTGCGAGTCGTGCCATTCCAGGTATCTTTGTTGGCATTGCAGATCATGGTCCTTCTTACTTGATGTATGACTTGGACAAAAACCGTGTTCTCAAGGTTGGCTACGCTACTTTTGATGTACATAATTTCCCTCTCAAAAATATGCTCCTTGCTGGCCAAGCTTTTCCGAAAACTGCGGCTATAGATGCCCAATCGTGGCGCAAATCAGCTTTTCTGTGCCTGGATGAGCTTCCAGATGAGGAATTGGTGGAGTTTTGCAGTGGTGTACAAATGATCGTTGAAGTGCCTCAAAGTTTCTTCCCGGAATACAAACATGCATGGTGCATGCAAGTTCACCGTCCTAGCAAAGATGCATCTGGGAAAACTGTTGCAGTCCTTCTTTATGACAGGTATCACGGCCCTACTTCCGCGCTGCCTAAAGATATGCGTAATTATGCCACTCATCCCAAAGAGTCTGTTTTTTCTATTTCTCCCTCTAAGTCGGGTCCAGATTATAGCCTGCGACATGTGCTGCGCCTCACATATCCAACGTGTATGCGGATGGCAGATATGGCCTCTGCAAGTACAAATAGCAAAGGTGTCTGCCCTCCTCATCCAGCAGTTCAACTGGCCCAGGCTGCCTTCACTAATATCAATCTATTTTATACATATGAAATGGCCAAAAACAATCCTCTTCGTTTACGCCACGCGTATGCACACGCGGCACGCCTGGTTGGCTCAACTCGCGTACCCCCAGTCAAACTTCCCTCCACTGGATCACATTTCATCACTCCAACAGGCCTAATTGGCTTTACTCCAAACACTCGTCGTGAGGCTTTGCGTCATCCTTCGGCGCCTAGGTGGCTGCAGGCTGAGCTTGACGAATGTGCTGGCATTCGCGCGCGTGGAGTGGTTCAGGCTGTGCCTGTTAGTGAAGTTCCTGCAGGAGTGCGCATTTTGCGTCACAGGTTTGTGTATGTGGATAAGTCATCGGGCCCCAAGGCTCGTTTATGTGCACGTGGTGATGAAGAATGGCCGTATCCTTCAGCATCTGAAACATACGCTAGCACACCTAGTGCTTCACAAGTCCGTCTAGTAGTTGCACATGCTGCACATCATGGTCGTGACTTGTTGAAACTGGATGTGTCTCAAGCGTTCACTCAAGCTGATGCTTTTGGGCCTGATGTACACATATATATGTATCCACCTGAAGGTCAAGAACCAGACGGTTTTGTGTGGCGTCTACTGCGACCATTATATGGCTTAGCTGTTGCACCTGCATACTGGTCCCAAACCCTACGTACATACTTGGAAACTGAGGGTTGGACTCCTGTGTGTGCGGGTGATCAAACTATGTATAAATATGAAATACAAAATAATAATAATAATAATCTGCATCCATCTGATAATTTGATGTTTTTAATTTTTCATGTTGATGACATTTTGTTGTCTGTTCATCCCTCGCATCGAAACTATGCTGACAGCTTTAAAACGGCTTTTATGCACCGTTTTGACGCGCGTGATGAGGGCCCTGTTACAAGATATGTGGGTGTGGATATTCACCGTGTAAAAGATCGTATTTATCTTACACAAACACCCCTTATTCAAGAGTTGGTTGACACTCTTGGCTTGTCCGAGTGTAATCCTACTCTTACGCCTATGGAACCAGGCACTCGTTTATATACGTATGATAGACCTCAGGTGCCTGATGGTCCTCGTACTAAGCTATATCAACACACAGTAGGTGTTTTGCAGTATCTTAATCAATGGACGCGCCCTGATATTGCGTATGCTGTCTATGAATTGTCTCGTCACCAGAGTAATCCTGGTGAGGTCCATATGGATGCAGCCAAACGTGTTGTGCGTTACCTTCGAGGCACCAGTAATTATGGTCTTGTGTATCGTTTCCTTGACACTGACTCAGACAGACTTATTGGCTTTGCCGATGCTGACTGGGCTGGTGATGATGAAACTCGTAAATCGTTAAGTGCGAATGTGTATATGTGTAATGGGGGGGCTATTTCATGGTTTTGCAAGCAACAAGATGGTGTTGCATGCTCAACCATGGAAGCCGAATATGTGTCTGCTAGTTGGGCTGCCAATCAAGCTGTCTACCTCCGCCGTGTTATGGAAGGTATGCGCATGGTGCAGCCCGGCCCCACCCCTATATATGAGGATAATAGGGCATGTATTTTCTTTTCAGAGCACTCCATTCTTAAGACAAAAACACGACATATTAATGTTGCTATGTACAATGCTCGTGACCATGTCCATAAGAATGAGATTCGCTTGATGCCATGCCCTACAAATGACATGGCCGCTGATGCCTTGACTAAGGCGCTGCCTGCCCCGTCATTCCGTAGACATCGTGACACTATTTTGGGTTACACCCTGCACACTGCTCCCCGGCTACCGCCCAGGATTGCGTCATGGCGTCTGCGCTAATATTTTTCACATGTTATGAGTGTTTCTCCTCTCTTCTCTTCTGTCACTGCTGTGTCTTTTCTTATAGTCTTTCCTCTGCTCAGGTTCTAGTCCCTTCCAGAGTGGGGGGGTATCAGATACCAATCTGCAACACAGAAGATGTTGCAGTAGCTTTGGTTTGACCAGTAGATGACTTCCTTGTTTGACCAGCCACTGATGGTGGTGTTCTATTCTGAGTCAAATTGTTATAAAGAGTTATGAACACTGTGTGACTGCAGAAAGTCAAGGATTTCCTCTGCCTGTTCTCTCATATCTTGAAAGGTTAGAGCCAACTCTGCCTCTCCTACGGCTTCGTCAGAGATATAGGCATGGAGAAACACTGTTTCCTCTTCATTCTTCTCACATGGAAAATCGGGTGTTCGCAGCAACGCTTGAGTTTTCTGCAGTCAATCATGTATCGGAAGCACATATTATCTTCCTACACATTGCACTGTTTCTAGTGCTCTGCGCATATGTTCTTCCGCGAACCTTGCGTCTCAAACAGTGCAGTACCCCTTCGAAACATTCTCAAGGGTCACTCCAGAATGCAACTTACAAGCATCTTATGTGCCCAGAGGGCCCCTGCT
>JBKCFW010000153.1:0-8098 GCA_046303675.1 bacterium | reverse complement strand
GTATGGCCATTGATACGTCTGGATTATTTCCAGAGAAGGATGCTAAAATATTTGAAGATTTTGGCGCCCAATTAAAAGAGAGAGCAGAAAGAAAAATTGCATCAACCAAAGGAAAAGGCAATACGATTAACCTGACCCTTTCGAGTCCAACCCTAATCAATGAAATTGAGATTCAGGAGAACATCAAAAAAGGTGAGCGGATAAGAAAATATAAGGTTGATGCATTTGTTGATGGGAAATGGCTAACAGTGTGTGAAGGATCATCAGTAGGGCATAAAAGGATACAAAGTATATCACCAGTTTTAACCAGTGAATTAAAAATCACAATTATTGAAAGTATATTGAATCCACTGATCAAGTGCTTTTCAGCGTACTCTGAGAAATAAGAATCCCAAGTACTAGGCACTTTGGGGATGACTTATAGAAAACATCCACTTCATGTTTAACTGAACAAATAGTTTATACGCAAGAATGGGAAAAATTATTCCAGAGAAAAGGAGAATCAATATTAATAAAGGAACAAAAGTGATCATAAAGATTTTGACTAAAATAATTCTAACCCCCGCCATGATGATGATTTGCATACAAAAAATATAAATAGAGTGATATCCGATCACACTAAGAGAACTTGCTATATTAAAGCGGCTAAGGATGAAAGCGATATTAATTGACAAAAGGCAGCCTACAAAAGCAACAAGTAGAAAAAAAAGAGGCATCTTGTGCTCTACATAATAATTATTATCATGAAACATATTGATGTCCGTGAAGAAATATTGAATAAAAATAAAAATCGGTATTAGAAAAAATAAAAGACGAAAAGAGGAAAGAAATTTTGTACTTCGCTCAGATTTGATCAATATCGCCAAGAAATCTCCTATTGCAAAAAAGAGATAATATTGCAAGATGTCCATTAAAAATCCGAGATAAATATCTTGGCGGCGCAATATACCGACGGCGAAAAACATAAGTACTCCCAACAATAATTGCATACGCGTGTTAAAATTTACTTTTACCCTCAACACAGAATACAAAATACCCACGAAAAATAATGCATTCAAATACCAAAACTGTCCGGTTCTTCTTGGGTCTATTATCAAAGAAAAGTATTCCTTTAAACCATATTCAACATTAGTATACGCGGAAAACACCAATTGTAGGGTAAGTTGTATTGTACCCCAAACTAACATAGGATACAAAATGTTTTGTACCCTTACTTTGGTATACAGACCTAACCCTTTTTTAGCAAGGCTTGAGGAGAAAAATATTCCCGAAGCGATAAAGAAAAGCGGCATCCTGAAGCCAAATAAGAAGACATTGATATATTCCAGCATTGGATAACTTGCAACATCCAATCCTGTATTTACAAGTGATTCATAACAATGCCTAAAAGAAACCAAGATTATGCTGATTCCTTTGTCATAGTCAAGCCATGAATATCGCCTTGGTCTATCTTGATAAATACTTTTGGAAACAGCCACAGTTGATGTTTAATGAATAGAAGATGAACAAAACAACAACTTCCTAAACATTAGATAGAAAGAGGCAGTTCTCCTCTATAAAGAAAATCAAAAGTGGCTACTACAAAAATGATAAGCGCTGCTGAATATACCAGATCTACAAAAAAATAGATTCAACAAATTTATCAGAAAGGTACTTGGTGATTTAATTCTTGAAATCCCAAATAACAGAGCCAATATTATCAGGCTTTCCTTTTTCAGCAGGAGATATCGAACCTTTTAATTCACCTTTTTTATTTCGCTTCACAGAAATAGTTCTCCATGAAAAAGCACCTTTTTCATAATCATAGGTTTGTCCGTCATCATCATACAACTTATACTCTGCCTCTTTTTCTCCGTAATAACGAACAACGAGATCATATTTACCGGAAGTAACAGCAGAAACAGTTGCCATAGGGATAATTCCACCATCACGAACAAAGACAGGTATGCGATCGAGTCCGGGAGTCACGGTAATAACTTCACTCTCACCAACCAATTTTCCTGTATAAAAATCATACCACTTTCCTTTAGGAAGCACAACCTGCCTTTGGGTCTCTCCGGTGAAGAGCGGTGCGATCAACAGTTGGTCACCAACCATATATTGATCTTTGATCTCCCGTTTCTTAGCCATTGCGTAAGGATTATCCACAGAATTTAATTCTCCAGATACAGATTTCTCTTCAACCGAGAAACCATCTACCAAGTTCATGGCCCTGAACGGCGGTCTTCCGTAAAAAGTATATTCAGCAAAGCAAGTATATAAATAAGGGATCAGCTGCATTCTGAGGTTGGCGACATCAGCAACTTGCTTTTCAACTTCAGGGAAAGTCCAAGGTTTTGTTCCATCAGCCCATGCGTTGAGCATGGCCATGGGTGAAAAACAGACAGTCTGCATTCTGCGAAGCCATTCCTCGGCTGTATTTGAACTCCTTACTTCAGGTGTCCAGAGTGTTCCGACAAACGAACTATTGATCAATGCGGTGATAAAGTCCTTGTGACTGTAATAATCATTATAAATTACAAAAGGGAAAGATGTTGCACCTGCATTGGATGCTCTTACCAATCCATAGGTTCTCTTATTTTCAGCCTTATATAGTTGAGTAAAGTTTTTTTGCATCATCATTCCATACGATTGACGCATGATCTCTGAGGGTGTACCAGATGGAAATTTAGTAACATCAGGCCATAGCCAAAAATCAAAGCCATCGTTTTCATCCATTTTAAAACCACTGACTCCAATATTCAGCAGGTTATCCTTGAAATGTTTACCAACAATACTGGTAGCTTCTTTCATTGAGTAATCAGGAATGTACCCTGTCCATACAGTATGTGAAGCCGTATAAGGCTTCAGTGAATTTAGCAGCTTGCTGCCTGGTGCAACATAAGGATTGATCCAGAGATTCGTGTATATGCCTTTTGACTTTAATTTACTGATTAGTCCAGACGGATCAGGAAAACGTTTGGCATCCCACTCATATGTACAGGGGTATGATTTACTCTGCCAGCCTGGTTCAAGGCCAATTACAGTAAGCGGAAAATTATGCTCCTCAAAACCTTTTACTTCATTGAGCAAATCCTGATCACTGAATAATGTTGGTGTACGATGCCAAAAACCCAATCCCCATTTTGGAGGAAGACAACCTCCTCCCTGAAAAAGATTAAACCTACTTACTGCATCCAATGTAGTTGGTCCACCAAAAACATAAAGCTCAACCCCTTCTGCAGGTACCAATACTTCAACATTGTCAGAATAAGGAGATGCCGACCAATTGGGGTCTGTATTACGATCGGTAGAAACAGGAGGATTCTTACTATCAACGCGAACGCCGGTTCCTACCCATACATCAAGATAGCGTGCTGAATTGATAAATACACCATAACCTTTTGAAGACACATAAAAAGGCACGGGAGCGTGTGTTCTTCCGTTATCTAAACCATCATAATGATCAACATGCAAACGGAGTATACGACCACGTTGTTCAACCGTTTTGAAGTTTAGTCCAAGTCCGAATATTTTTTCTGTTCTATCCAATGGGAAACGCAAATACGTTTTGCCATCATACACCTCCAACTTGATCTCTCCTTCTTCCAATGGAAAATTAACGGCTGACATATTGTTGATAGCAGCAATTTTGGGGTCTACACCAGAAATACTCAAAAAATTCATTACTTCTGGCTTTCCGGTTTGAGCCTTCCATACACCATTTGCAAGTTTTTGCCATGCTAAAGGCTTTTGTTGAGCCTGAGCAGAGAAAAATAATACCATTAAAAAAACACATGCACTAATGAGAACAGAAAAACGCAATGAATTTTTCATCAGCATAAATTATTGAGTATATAAGTTTTAATATCAGTTATACCACTTGTGATCAAATACTATTTCATAGTCAGTAAAAATTCAGCAACATTGGCCAGGTCTTCTGAAGACAAGCCCATTGCACTTGGTTCTGGCATTAGTGATTTAGCCATCTTCTCCCTACTTTTAATATTTTCTTTGAGTATAGAATGTCTTTTCCCTATTGCGTCTTTCAGCAATACTGTTTTGCCATCAGACAACAGAAATCCGAAGAAGGTCTCACCATCTTTTGTATTAATGAGCCAGGGTTCATAGCCAAATACAATGGCAGCACTTGGATTGATTATTGCATCAAGTAAAGATTCACGATCGAATTTTTTATTGATCAAGGTAAGATCCGGACCGATCTCACCACCTTGGTCGCCTGCACGGTGACAAGTAGCACACTGTTGCGTATATACTTGCTTCCCTTTGGCAGCATCTGGCTTGATCTTGGTGATATCTGACAGAACATATTTTTTCCCAGCAGCCCTTTCAAAATAATTACCTGCCTGGGTACGAACGGATTGATCGGGGTTTGTAAAGATGACCGTTTTAACAACAGAATCAAGATCGACAGGGAAGGTCTTATCGGCCAACATTCCGATGATCAATTGTCCTCCGACAGAATCCTTTGCCATGATCTCTGCAGTATACTTCCTGTCGTCAAAAACAATATGCTTATTAAGGATTCTTTCTTTAGCCGCTTTCATTTCTGCTTTCTTCTTCTCTCTTCCTAAGTCTATTCCAATATTCTTCCAATCCAAGTAAGCCATCCAATCATTTCCTTGTCTGAATGAAAGCCAATAGCTGGCTTGTTCTGAAACATCCTTCAAGTCACTTTTTGAAAGAGCCAACATGGCCTCAGCGGCAGACTTGTCGTTAACAAATCCCAATGCAGTAATGGCCTTTTTTCTGTTTGCCTCAGGCAATTCATTTGAATTTGCCCAGCCTTTTAATATATATACAGCTGATGAAGGATGAAGCCTCCACAACAATTGAGAATAGGCTTCAGTCCATTTTTCAGGCGATCCATTATTTTTTTCTCTGAACATAAAATGAAGTTCTGGCCAAATCGCTTCAGCATCATTCTCAAGAGCTTGTCCAATTGTCTCCAACAAAAAAGGATCCTTACCATCAAAACCAGCAATGATAGACATTAGGGCACCCTTCTTTCTTTTAAGCGGTAGATCCCTAAGGGCAATTGCTATTTCTCTTTGCAAAAAGAGTGAAGGCCAAACCTCTCCATCAGCCAATTTAGGTCTGCGCGGATCCATGGTTGTCAATAAGAATTGATCAATGAGATCAGCCATTTGATCAGGTGTGTACACTTTTCGCAATGACCTCATAGCAGCGCCCGCAATACGGGGATCTTTATTGTACAATAAGGAATAGACCTCATCCTGCCCCTTCTTGCCAAGCTGTGCCATTAACCCGATCGCTCTTGCATGATGGTATGGATTTTCTGAATTCATTAATGCTTTAACAGGTTCAAGTGCTTTTTCACCCTGATTTTTTAATCTTTCAAAACCTTCATGACGAACATTAATAGCTGGATTTTTGAGGGCTTCGATCTGACCCTCTATAGTATTGAGGTCAATTATTGGGGTCTCCAGTTTTTTGTTTTTAGGCGATATGCGATAGATGCGGCCATGGCCTTTATTATCTTTCCTCTGATGCCCCCCCACTACTGGATCATACCAATCAGCAATGTACATTGCGCCATCGGTGCCGATCATCACATCACTTGGACGAAACCATTTGGTAGTATCTGTGTCATTCAATGCATCATACCACACATAACCCTGGTTATCAAATTGCAATGAGCTGATGAAGTTTTGACGTTTGCCGGAAAGGTTAAATCCAGCACCTGATAGTTCTGGCTTATAGCCGAATATTACGTTACGACCAGCATCTGCGCTCATCAACATTCCACGGTATTTCTCTCCCAAACCATCACCTTCGTTAAGTACAATACCTGTTGGTGCACCAGCACCACTGTTGTCTCCGACTGGTATAACACCTGGATCTTCTTGACGCCAGTGTGCAGTAAACATATTTTGATCGGGACGTTGGTCTGCTTGCCATGACCTGGTACCATCACTGCTGAAAAATCCGGCATTGCCACCTTCCATCAACCAACTAACGCGACACGTAACAACTCCATCATCATTATCACTCTGCCACATATCACCATAAGAATCAATAGCCGTTTCATAGCTGTTTCTAAATCCATGACCAAGGACTGCAAGTCCTGTTCCATCAGGATTTACACGAAGCTGTAATCCGCCTACCCACACTTTTCCATCATCACTTTTTTGATTTCCCTCATTTGTTGGATTGTATGGTGTACCACCTGTATACATGCTTCCCGAACGGAGTGTCCAACCAGATTTATCTTTTACCACATGGGGGCCAGCATTGCCAACATTGAAGTAAAGTTTGCCATCTGGACCAAAAACTCCAGAATGCAATGCGTGATCGTGATCTAATCCACCAAAGCCCGTCAGTAATACTTCTTTTTTATCCGCTTTGTCATCACCGTTCTCGTCAGTATATACAATAAGGTTAGGAGAGCAGGATACAATTACTTTATTACCCACAACAGCAATACCTAATGGAGAAACCAAATCCCGATCTTCAACAAAAACAATTGATGTATCTGCCTTGCCATCATGATTTCGATCTTCTAATATGACAACACGATCGCCATTGATGCGGTGCAATGACGCTATTGAATCGTTATTGAAATTTCGATAATTGACCGCCTCTGTCATCCATATACGACCACGGACATCCATATCCATATTGGTAGGATTGTAAAACATCGGACTCTCTGCCCATAATTCTACTTTAAGATCATCAGGAAGATACAGTCCAAGCGGATCTTTAGTAATAGCAACTTCATTTTTACAGGATGTGCCTATCAACGCAATTGCGAGAGAAAGGCAAGCTAAATTGATCTTATTCATATTGATTGATTCAGTAGTATATAAAAGTTTTATTTGAAAATATCACGCAAGAAAGAAAAGTTGTGTTTATAGCTTTCCACAATCCCCATGTTTTCAGGTTTGGCATATTCAATCTGCATCCATCCATCGCCATAATATCCAATCTCATCCAGCGTATTACCAATTTTTTGCCAATCCAATGTGCCTTTACCAAGCAGGAATCCATTCTCCTTCATATGCAACTCACAGATATTATCCTTACCCAGCAATTTCATCTCCTTGTATACATCGTTACCTGCATCAGTTGCATTCCTGAAATCATAATACACTTTGATTGCAGGGGAACCAACTTGCTGCATGATCTCTAAATGTTCCTCAGCTGTCAAGTAAGATTCTATCCCCAAAGTGATTCCCATTTTTTCTGCCTTGGGAGCCACTCTTTTAAGGCGCCTCACAGTCTCTGCTTTTCCTGCAGGATCATTTCTCAGGTCGTTACCATAAAAAAAAGCAAGCAAGACAACGGATACGCCCAGGTTCTTTGCTACATCGATGCTATCAGACACCCACTCCTCAGCCCTTGGATCGGATTTGTATGGATGCGTATTCAACTCTCCAATTCCCAAACTAGAAATCTTGACTCCAGTTGCTTTAGACCTTTCTAAAAATTCTTTTTGTACCTCGGGCTGACGAAGACGAAAGTTATCATAAACTTCACCTAGACTGACTTGCAACCCATCTAAACCAATTTCTTTTGCAAGATCAAGTCCGGATGCATCACAAACTTTACCGATCGACCAATCGCATGCACCGATCTTGAACTTCCGCTTCCTCATAAGATCCAAAAAATCCATTGAGGGTGACAGAGATGCTCCTCCAAGAATTAATGCGGAGTTTTTGATCATTTGACGTCTGGTAGTCATATTCAGATATTTTGTTATTGGCTGAGTAAAAATTAATACGCGGTAAAAGTTACGAAATAATGAGGCTACTATCATCAAATTTCGTAGCAGGCAGCCCTTTAAATCCAGAATCTTTGACAACAAAAAGAGAACCAGCCAAAGGCTGTTCAATCTGTTGTTTATCAGTGAGTCCAACGCTTGCTGTTGTAATATAAAGATCACTTAAATCGTCTCCACCAAAAACGCAGGAAGTAACTCGACTTACAGGCAATTTGATTGAATGTATTTTCTTTCCACTATATGGATCCCATCTAGCAACCTGCGCACCATCCCAATGGGCGATCCAGAGCATTCCATCAGTATCGATCGTCATCCCATCGGGATAACCCTCACGTGTAGGAATACGTATTACTG
>JBKCFW010000152.1:0-3312 GCA_046303675.1 bacterium | reverse complement strand
CTGTATTGCCCATCTATTACCGTAGCAGTTGTTGAAGTAAATGTACACCCCTTGCTATCTGATATCGTCACGGAATAAGTACCCGCTGCGAGTCCGGTTGGATCTTCAACTGCTGAACCATTACTCCAGCTGTATGTAATTGGAGCGGTTCCTCCTGTGACGGTTAGATTGATGGATCCGTTGCTGCCATTACAGCTTACTGATGGAGTTAATGTTGCGGCAGTTATAGGGGGTTGAGTATTATCTTTTGTAACAGTATATGCAGGGCTGGTAACCGGACATCCATTCGGAAGATAGATGGTCAGGTAATAGGCACCTTCTTTGTCTACTGTGGCGGTTGACGATGATGTCCCTGAAACTATGTTGCCGTTGGAGGTTGTCCACGCATACGTAACATCGGACCTAAGAGGATCAGCGGTCAGTTGTGCAGTCTTGTTGGTGCAATTGAGTACGGCAGAATTGGAAGTAATGCTTAAATCCGGGCTACCCCACGCATAGGGACCTGCAAAATCCTTCAATGCTGCAGTAAAAGCCTCTGAGGACCTGGTTTTTACCATAAATGTTTTCCAGGGGAATCGGCATCGGTCATATCCTGCAATCAAATAGTGGTCCAACCCAAATGAACTCAGGTTGACCCCCATCTCAGTAACCGAGTATGCTGCATAGGTTGTTGAACTGTATGAATTCGTTTTGGTATTCTTAGTACCCCACAATGGTACAGGTGGAAGCTGATTGGCACCATTTACAAACGCACATATTTCAGCCGGTGTAGTTATTGGCAAAACCGATGCATAACCATAGGCAGCTGTTGATCCTGCACCATCAAAATCAGGTCCAAACCTGAACGGCAAGTTCACGGGAGGAGTTGCTTTCAAAGCAACGTAGTCTGTATACTTTACCCAGATCCTAAGCTGCACACCAGGAACGGTTCCACCGCCAGAAAGAGACACATTGAAAAGGATATCTCCTATCTGAGTAAGCTTGCCGGTTGCGTCGAAGCGAAAACTTGTGTGCCCCATGTCTGGACCACCGGTATTGAATTTTTTAGTTGCACTATTATAACCAACTTCCCTAGTAAAAAATTCAAAATCCATGTATGCAGAACCTCCAGGTTCAGCCCTGTTGATCAGACCTGCAAACCAAAGATTACTCTTTGTGTTACCGCCGGTACTGTCAACTTCCCTGAACATGTAGCCTGCAACATCGATAAGGTCATTTTTGCCCAACACGCTTCCAGTACCTGGTCCCCAGAGGTAAGGATCCTGACCGTTTTTACTGGCAATAGCAAACATGGTTGTATCTGAATAGCCACTGCCCCCAAAATTGTCACGTGCCCAAATTCCGTCATTCTGAATATTGTAAAGCTTACTGACTACTGTCCCCATAGACAAGCTGCTCACTCCGGATTCAAGTCTGACACCATATGTGCCATTATACGTTGGATTGGTTAAAAGATTGTTGATTGAGGTGACGGTGGCATTATCCTGCTTGATGATGTTATAGCCATTAACATCCCCCACTCTCTTGAACCAATCGATAGCACCAGCTGGTGGGTTTACCGTAGAAAATTTTTCATTTGCAAAAATGTTGGCATTGATACCAAAGCCTACAGTAGGACTTGAAGTTCCCGCAATGACGCAACCCGATGTATTAATTGTTTGAGCTGAAAGAGACCAGCAGCCGAAATTGAAAGCAACCACACAAAAGCCAATGAAGCAACAAAATACCTTGACTAAACCGCTTCTAGACATAGGAATTCTTTGTTTATTACCCTCCTAGACCTTCTTGGATTAGTAATAAATTGGTAATAACAACCTTAGATAATAGGCAAAGAAAGACAGAAAAAGTATTTTTTCCTACATTTTCATGTCAAATTTTGAGTTTTACGTGATTATAAGGACAAAGTTTTTTGAATTATTTTTTAAAAAACCGCCTTAAAAAATAAACCGCTAATAAATTATGTCAAATCTCCTGAACCTATAAAGAATTAATATATGTATCTGACAATGATTTGATCACATTATAGTTGGTTTGACATCCTGAAAAGGATAGTAAAAACAACCTGCAGGAAGCTGAAGGTTGTTTAAGATTTTCGATTGCAGGATCCGCAATGTCTACTTCTTAACCAGGAATATCTCTACTCTCCTGTTCTTCCAGGCAAGCGACTTTTCATATGTTGGAATAGCCGGCTTTGTTTTACCATGAAAACTAGTGGATATTCTATCCGGTTGTATACCATAACTCATCATGTAATTCTTGGCTGTGGTAACCCTATTTTGAGATAGCTTGATGTTATATTCTGAATTGCCCTCAAGATCAGTATGTCCGATCAATATCACATTATATACATCATTCTTTTTGAGATAATCGATCGCATCATTAAGAATAGTGAAACTGTTTTCTGTAAGATCATACTTATCAAAATCGAAATAGATAATATATTGAACCGTATCGCCAACGATGGTTTTCAATCCCTGCTGATAACCCAATGTTGGAGAGATAACAGAACCTGCAATATTGATACCAGTGTTACCGGAAGGCGCACCAGGAGCTGTTGCCGGACAACCATAATTGGCAGATGAGCCGAACATATCCGGACAACGGTCGACAAGATCGGGCACCCCATCACTGTCACGATCGGTAATTGGGCAGCCCAAATTGCTCACCGGTCCAGGTTGATCAGGACAACGGTCTGTGTTGTCTGCAATACCATCTTTATCCCTATCCTGAATCGGACAGCCCTCATTGCTAATTGGTCCGGGTTGATCAGGACATTTATCATATATATCAGATAAACCATCACCATCTCGGTCAGCTACAGGACAACCCTGGTTGCTGACAGGACCAGGCACATCCGGACATTTATCATTTTCATCCACTATGCCATCGCGGTCGCGGTCCGTGATCGGACAACCATCATTGCTGACAGGACCAGGAACTGTCGGACATTTGTCACTCGGATCTGTAACACCATCACAATCTGTATCAACAACTGGAGTAGAGCAACAATTGCTAGTCATGCCATCCAATACAGTAGCTGTCGGTACTGATACTGTTTTCTTTTTTCTCGAATTGTTCAGGTAAATACCCCATGAATAAATGATGCTGTTCTTGATACTGCCACTCATACCAACACCATATCCCACTTGTGCAGTGATCATACCGTTGTTGTTGAACATCATATATCTTGCTCCCAATCCAACTGGCATTGTTAACCAACTTGAATTACGCTGAGAAAAATGAAGGCCTGTAAAAATGTATGGCTTTAACTGTAGTTTGGCATCTGTGAGATGATAATACGCATCAAACCTG
>JBKCFW010000151.1:0-4907 GCA_046303675.1 bacterium | reverse complement strand
TAATCCTTGGGTCTCTTCAAATCCAACTGTTGCATCTATTGATGCTTTGGGTAACTTGACGGCTAATGATAAAGGGAGTGTCAATATCACCTATACCAATTCAAATGGCTGTAGCATCACCCGTGAAATTGATATCAATGTTGCACCGGCAACTCCGGATTCCATTACGGGTCCTGGTTTGGTAACTCCTGGTTCGACAATTCTATTCAGTGTTCCTCCAATATCGGGATCAACTCAATATGCATGGAGCTTCCCTTCAGGATGGACAGCTTCTTCTTCAGACAATATTGCTACTGCAGTTCCTAATGGAAAGAGCGGTAATGTTTCTGTTGTTGCCAGTGAAAATGGTTGTACCAGTGACACCGTTCTATTCCTTGTTACAGTGGACAGCACTGATACTGATAAAGATGGTATTTATGATCTACTTGATCTGGATAATGATAATGATGGTATTCTCGATACAGTTGAAGCTGGAGCATGTTCTCCAACGACCATGACATGTGATACCGATGGTGACGGAACTCCGAACAGGTTTGATCTTGAAAGTGATGGTGATGGTATCACTGATGTGTATGAAGCGAATGGTACCGATGTGAATAAGGACGGGATAGCAGATGGGCCGGTTGATGGCGATGGAGTCCCCACCTCAGCAAACGGTGGATTGGCACCACCCGATACGGATAACGACGGCAAGTTAGATCCATACGATGTTGATAGTGATAATGATGGCATACCTGATTCAACAGAAGCAGGCCCTGATCCTCTGACGCCAAAAGACACAGATGGTGATGGTACTCCTGATTTCCGTGAATTAGACAGTGATAATGATGGAATACCTGATTCAACCGAGGCAGGATCTGATCCAACAAATCCAAGAGACACTGATGGAGATGGTCATCCAGATTATAATGACCTGGATAGTGATAATGATGGCATAACCGACAAGGTTGAAAATGGTAGTGGTCCGACTGAGAAAGATACCGATGGTGATAAATTACCTGATTATCTAGACCTGGATAGTGACGCTGATGGAATTACAGACGTTCTTGAAGCTGATGGAACAGATGTTAACAAAGATGGAAGGGCCGATGGTACTTCTGATAGCAATGGTATTCCTTCATCTGCTGTAGGTGGACTTACTCCGCCAGACACGGACAATGATGGCAAAAAAGATTTCCAGGATGTTGATGCTGATGCTGACGGAATTCCGGATAATGTGGAAGGTCAGGATACCTATGTAGCGGCAACTGGAAAGGATACCGACAAAGATGGTATTGATGATGCTTATGATGGCGGTAATTATGTTACCCCAACCGATACTGATGAGGATACCAAACCTGATTATCGTGATCTGGATAGTGATAAAGACGGAATTCCTGATACTGTAGAAAAAGGTCCGGATGGCAATAATCCACGCAATACAGATGGTGTTGATAAGCCAGACTATCGTGATAAGGACAGTGACAACGATACGATACCGGATGTTGTAGAGGCCATCGATGGTAATACAGATCCTGCATCGCCAGTTGATACGGACAAAGATGGATTGCCAGATTACCGTGATCTTGATTCAGAGAACGATACCATTCCTGACATTGATGAGGCAGGTCCAAATCCAAATGAGCCTGTAAACACCGACAATACCGATAAGCCAGATTTCCGTGATGAGGACAGCAACAACAATGGAATTCCTGATGGAGAGACCTTGTTGATCTGGAAAAAAGCAAGTCCGATCACGAAATACTCTGCGCTTGGCGAAATGCAAGTCACATTTACGATCATACTAACCAATCAAAGACCAGAGCCGATCACGGATGTCCAGATCAAGGAGAATCTAAATAGCACATTCCCATCACCAATGACATTCAGACTTGGTTCAGTTGTTTCAAATGGTGTATTGCGTTCTTCAAGCAGTTTCAATGGAACAACCAACATCAATATGTTGCAGTCGGGGATCACTCTTGCAGGATATCAGCAGGACTCTATTATGTTCACTGTAATTTTCAATCCTAGTACATATTCAGGAGAGATAAGAAACATGGCTGAAGGTACTGCAATGACCAAGTGGTGGCCTGTGACCAGAAACTCAATTGATATCGTTAACTCAAATGGCCGCAAGCATGGTCCTGGTGATCCAACCGAAAGTCAAATTCCGGTAATTGATTTCATACTGCCAGATGTAATCACTCCAAATGGAGATGGATTTAATGATAAGTTGATCATTCAGCGTCCTGCCGGCGTAAAGGTAAAGCTGGTGGTTTTCAGCAGATGGGGAAGTACAGTATACAAAAACAACGATTACCAAAATGATTGGGACGGTAAAGTCTCTGGTGGGGGCTCTTCAAATAGCGATTTGGCACAGGGTACATACTACTATATTGTTGAGTTTACTGGCGCCGGAATAACAGGTAAGACGGTGAAGAAAAGCTACTTGACAGTAAAAAAGAACTATTAATTCTATGAGCCATACGCATGGTAAATGTCTCGAGTAAAATAAGAAGTATGAAGAAAATCAATATAATTGCTTTCATTGTTTTGAGTATCCTTGCAAGGGAAGTCAACGCACAGCAAACTCCCCTTTATTCGCAGTACATGTTCAACATGATGAACATCAATCCTGCTTACACGGGTAATCGTGAAGCAAAAAACGTGACAGTCCTCATGAGAAGTCAGTGGATGAATTTGCCAGGGGCTCCTCAAACCGGATCAGTGACGTATGACAATCGCGTGGCTGATCGAAATTACAGCTGGGGTGCTCAGATGTATTATGATAAGCTTGGTATTGAACGGACTACCGGATTTCAGGGTTTTTATTCCTACAGTGCACCTTTTGAGCATGCTACACTCACGCTTGGCTTAAGTTTCGGAGCGTTGAATTATAACATCGATTATACAAGGACCAATCCATACGATGCAGGCGATCCTTCTCTGCAAGCTGTGATCAACAAGTTTCTTCCAACTGCAGGTGTAGGAGCCTTGCTTGCCGGGGAGCGTTGGTATGTAGGATTGTCAACTCCTGCTTTGCTTAAGACAAAAGTGAGCAGCAATGGTGATGCTGTGATCAAGCAAGCTGGATCAGAAGGACATTATTTTTTAACTGGTGGATATATTATTCCCATCAACAGTGATGTTGTTGTAAAGCCTTCCGTGTTGTTGAAATATGTAAAGGGGATACCCATTCATACTGATTTTAATACCAACGTTTGGATCAAGGATATATTTGGTATCGGAGCGAGTTATCGGGTTGATGATGCAGTGGTTGGTTTGCTTGAAGTAAGACTGAGAGAAAATTTCCGTTTGGGATATTCCTATGATTATAATCTTTCTGAACTGAGGTACTACAGTGGCGGAACCCATGAATTAATGTTCAGATATGAGATCGGTAAGCCAAAGAGTAACAAAGTAATTTCACCAAGATATTTCTAAGCCATGAGATTGTATAAAACTATAGTATTTGTTCTCGTTTTCTTTTCATTTCAGCATGTTGTGTATGCACAGAACATGACAAGTGTATTATTGCAAAGAGGTGATAGGGCCTATGCGCAGATGCAATATTCCGAGGCACTTGTGAATTATAAGCAAGCATACAGGAAAGAGAGCAGAATATTTTTATTTCCCAGGAAGTTGAATAAAAAAGAGTTGGCTGCATCTAAAATTGCTGATTGTTATTGGTTGCTGAGGAATCTCGACAGCGCCTATCAGTGGTATGGAAAGGTTTCTGAGAACTATCCAGACGCGACAGGCAAGATTCGTTTCAGAAAAGCAGAACTAAATGCTATCAAGGGTGACTATAAACAAGCGGCTGCTGAACTTGCATCAGTAAAGGGATACGAGTCAAGAGCTGCTGGTTTTTTGAAAGTCAAAAGAATGCATGTTGATTCAGCTGATTGGACTCTTGGGTACATTAAGAATATCAATACTGCTTACTTTAGGGAGTTTTCTCCGATGTTGATCGATTCCGGTTTGGTATGGGCAACCAATCAGCCAAGCAAATTGGATAAAAAATCTATTCTGGGATGGGATAATATGGGATATGCACGAATGCTCAGATTGCTTGATACTGCAAGTTTGCAGCCAACTGCGATTCCGTCAAGCAGAAATTTGATGAGGGAAAGAAGGCCTGATCGCAATACCCCCAACTATCTGGCCATACATTTTGCCGGTGCTGATGTAGAACAGATCAAGCCAATACCCACACCAAGGTCTATTCAGTCAATACTTAAGTACATAGACTCCATCACCGTTCCCATTGCAGGTTTGGAAAAACTTTCTTACAATCTTGCACATGCCACTTTTAATCCAAACAATAATAAAGTATACTTCAGTGCAAACCGTCAGGATAAATTAAAGGATCAGGTAAGAACTGTTGCTATTGTTGAAGCAGATAAAAAAGACAGCGCCTTTGTAAATCCTAAGTTTATATTTGGTGTCGATAGCAGCTACTCAACCATGCACCCTGCTATTCATCCAAATGGAACCACCCTCGTGTTTAGTTCAAACATGCCTGGCGGTAAAGGAGGGTTTGACTTGTATTATGCTGTTAAACAAGGGGATGATAGCTGGTCGACACCAACCGCTCTAACTGGAGTGAATACTGCTGGTAACGAACTTTTCCCGACTTTTTCGCCTGATGGTAGTTTTTATTTTAGCTCAGATGGGTGGAAGGGTTTAGGTGGACTTGATGTTCATAAAGGCCAATTTAAAAATGGGAAAGTTAATGAACTTACTCACCTATCTTATCCATTGAACTCATCGTATGATGATTTTGGTCTGACTTTTAAAGCAGATAATAAGTCCGGCTATTTCACAACAGATCGTTATGGAAGTGATGACGTAATGACGTTTGTTTTTGATGAAGTAAAAATAAAGATTTCAGGGCTGGTCAAATACGAGCGATCAGGGAAAGG
>JBKCFW010000150.1:0-4677 GCA_046303675.1 bacterium | reverse complement strand
GCTGCTGATACCTGGCAAGGTGTGCCTGAGGTAAGCGGATTAAGCACATCAACTACAGCAGCACCTAATCCACCTGTTTTTAATCCGTCGGGCTGGAGCAGTGACCCAACCATGTGGCTAATCAGTAACCACATGGCGGGTGATGGTGGCATAGCAATCAGCGCACCAGCAAATTATACTGGTACGCTGATAAGATCTGGAACCGGTGGAGGAGGTGGTGGCGGCGATGCACTTATGGCAAGTGCTTATCGTTTTCTTAATGCTGAATCTGAGGATCCTGGAAGTTTTACAAACGGACAATCCAGATCAACAACTACTTCAACCATCGCAGTGCGAGGCAAACAGGTGAGTTATTATCCAAAAACAATTTTTCCTGTAGTCGCCTCCACAAATTCAAGTGCTCAAACGGCCGATGCAACAAGACACAATATCTTATTACCCTCCGGAATTACAAGAGGGGATCTGTTGCTTGTTTTTTATACTGATAAAAGTGGCGCAACAACTATTCAAACAGCTGGGTGGAATTTGTTATATGATCAGCCGGATGCAACCTCTGTAGGTGTAAGACGATCTGCTTATTATCGAATTGCTGATGGAACAGAAGGTGTTTCTGTGGAATTCATCACATCGGGAAATGAACGTAGTGCACATGCCTCCTATAGAATTTTGGCAGGAACCTATCAAGGTGCGCCTATTGCAGGAGCCGTTTCATCCAGTACAACAGATAATGCAGCACCAAACCCACTTGCACACAACCCAGGCTGGGGTAAAAAAAATATTCTATGGATCGCTGCATCTCATTCCACTGGAGATGACAACAATCCTATACCTGTACCTCCTGCCAATTATGAAAATCTGCTGACGGGTTATTCAGGCAATAGTGGAACGGGGCATGCAAGGATCGTGACAGCACAGCGTGAATTGACCAGTGACGTGGAGAATCCTGATCCATTCACCTTAGGTAGTAATGTTGCATGGTTTGCAAATACTATTGCTATACAAGGCTCCGGATATGCAACAGTCCTGAAAGATCATATTGTGACCACAACAGAAAGCGTAAGTGTACCTGGTGTAAAAATAAATACCGGCGGAACTGTACTGCTGAACAACGGTGTTGTTTTCACTACACCTCAGAATGGATCTTTCACAGTTGATGGCACATTGCAGACTGGAACTGATGGTACTGCGAAGCATGTTGGAGCTGGCACATTCTCTTTGAATGAAAATGCGACATTATGGGTGTCGTCAATAAATGGAATAACAAAAACATTGCTCCTTGGAAATATACAAACCGAAGGAACAAGAACCTATCACCCTAGGGCTAGTTACCATTATAATGGTATCCTGGATCAGGAGACAGGAGATGCTGTAATAACAGCCAATAATTTTTCTGTAAGTGGTGGAAGTAATAAAGTGCTGACACAAAATCTGACTATCAATGGCACATTGAATATGATCTTGGGTGATTTGAACAGTGGACAGAACAATGTACTCTCTATTGCGAATGGCGGAGATATTGTCGGATATAAAGATGAGTCATTGATCATTGGAACATTGAGAAGGATCGGTACTGGTGCAACATCTCCATATAAAGTTGTGTTCCCCCTTGGCGGCAATAAACACAAGTATCTACAACCGGTAACGATTACTTACAGCGGACAATCTGATGTTGATGAGTTTACGGTCACCCACATTGACAACACTCATCCTGATAGTGACAAGAAGTCTACAGGTATCGCCGTGATTTCAGACCGGGAGTATTGGGATATTACACCGAGTGACGCAACGCGACAGCGTATCCAAAATGCATCACAGAACATTACACTTAATATCGCCTATAAATCAGATGATTTGAAATACATACCAGACCGAAGTAAAGATCTGTATTTGTTGGGTCATTTTAATTCATCAACTGTGCTTTGGGAGCCTGCAAGTGTTGATGCTACTGTGCTCAGAGATGGTACAGATGCCAGTGGTACAGTTACCATGTATGGCGTAAAGAGTTTCAGTCCGTTTGGGATCGGTTCAACTGATGGAACTAACCCTGTAATGCTAACAAAATTTGATGCTCGCATCACAACTGATAAAAAAATTGAGTTGACCTGGACCACCGAAGCAGAATCGATAAACAAGGGCTTTGGTATTGAAAGGCGGGTAGATGGGAGTGATCAATTTCAACAGATCGGATTTGTTAATTCACAAGCCCATGGTGGTAATAGTGCATCAAGGCTTCATTATACATTCATCGACCAAGTCCCTGTCCAGACCGAAACCGCTTTTTATCGCCTGGCTCAAGCTGATTTAGACGGCAAGCTAACTTACAGTGAAGTAAGGCTAATTCGTACCGGAGAAAGTATTCAATGTCTGATCTATCCCAACCCAAGCAGCGGTAGTTTCATCATCCAGAAACCTGAGGCTATTCAAAAAGTGAATATCAGGGTTTTTCACTCTTCAGGAAAACTGATCCAAGCGCACAATGGGATTTCGCAAACTCATGTCGGGTTGCATATTGATCATCCCGGATTCTACAAGATCATCATGCTCAACGCAATGGGTGAAGTAAGGGCCCAAGAGTGGGTTGTGATCAGGTAGGGGGGGGCGATAATTGCAGACGCCTTTTTATCAAAATACCCTGATCAATAATCATTTTGGGTTTGGGGTTCAATTCTCCCATTTTTTTATGTTTTTCATTTATACCCCTTTTTTACGCTACAAAGGCTTCATTCCAGCTTCTGATTTCTCCATTCTTTTTACTACTTTTGCCCCCAAATTATAGCCCTATGGCCGGTCAGTTAAAAGAAGTCAGGAACAGGATAAAATCGGTGCAATCTACCCAGCAAATCACCAAGGCCATGAAAATGGTCAGTGCCGCCAAATTGCGTCGTGCACAGGATTCGATCGTTCAAATGAGGCCTTATGCTCATAAACTTCAGGAAATGCTGAGTAACATCGTTAGCAATGCTGAAGGCGGGTCAAGTATTGACCTGGCGGAAGAAAGGGCAGTAAAAAAAGTATTGATGATCGTCATCACCAGTGATCGCGGTCTGTGTGGAGCATACAACGCCAATATTCAGAAAAAAGCTATATCTGCGATACAGGAGAAATATGCTGCTGTGGCGGCAGAGGGCGGACTCACCATCTGGGCGATAGGGAAAAAGGGATCAGAATTTTTTCAGAAGAAGGGATATCAGGTTGACAATCGTTTCAGAGATACATTCCTGAATCTTTCATTTGAAACCGTTCAGGCTTGTGCTCAAGAGGCCATAAAAGCCTTCAGGCAGAAGGAATTTGATGCCATTGAAGTGGTCTACAGCGAATTTAAAAATGCGGCAACCCAAAGTTATGTGGCTGAACCGTTTCTGCCCATACCACGCAATGCTGAAGAAAAAGGGACTGTCTCCAAAAAGTCTGATTTCATATTCGAGCCTGACAAGGATCTGCTCATCGCAGAGCTAATGCCGAAGATCCTCAATACACAGCTCTACAAGGCAGTGCTTGACTGCAATGCCTCTGAGCATGGGGCAAGGATGACTGCCATGGATAAGGCATCAGAAAACGCAAACGAACTGCTTAAGACGCTCAAAATATCATATAACCGTGCACGTCAGGCTGCGATCACCACAGAGCTTACAGAAATAGTGAGTGGTGCAGCTGCTCTGCAGGGTTAAGATATCCCGGATTTTGCAGTACATTTATTTTATATAAACCGGCGTCACCGTCAATACCGACCTAGTCAGCTATGGAAATTTCAAACCTCATCAATCATGTAGAAGCACTCATCTTCGCGAGTGAAAAGCCCCTGACTCCAATTGAAATTGTTGAGTTGATCAACAATGCTTTTGGATTTATGGATGACAAAGTGGTGATTGATCAAGTGGAGACATCCATTGATGGCATTCGTGAAAAATATGAATCAGAATTTTATCCTTTCGAACTGAGACAAAGCGGCGGCGGATGGCAGTTCCTGACCAAAAAGGACTATCATCAAACCATTGCTCAGCTAAATGGAGATAAGTTCCTGAAAAGGTTATCAACTGCTGCATTGGAGACCCTGGCCATCGTTGCCTACAAGCAACCGATCACCAAATCAGAGATCGAATCCATCAGAGGTGTGAATTGCGATTATAGTATCCAAAAGCTTCTCGAAAAAGAATTGATCATCATCTCCGGTCGTAATGAAGAGTTGGTAGGTAAACCACTGATCTATTCTACCTCCAGACATTTCATGGATTATTTCGGTATCAATTCTGCAGATGAACTGCCAAAAATAAGCGAAGTACTTGCTGAACAGATGATAACCCCTACGTTGGTTAATGCAGAGCATTTTGAAATAGAAGGGGAAGATACAGCCAGGGACGAGGGACAGGGGACGAGGGACGAGGGAATACAAGATACAGCCAGTGGCGAGGTCGCAGATGCAGAACGAGCGGAGCGAGTGAGCATCGGAGATCCCGAGAGGGCGCAGCCCGATTCGGGAGACGAGGTCGAAAACACAGGTTTAGATGTTTAGGCGTTTAGAAGTTTAGACCTAAACAACTAAACACCTAAACGAATAAACAAATCAACATTTCTAAACCTCTCTAAACCTCCCTAAACTTCTCTAAACCTTTTCATGGCCCCAGTCCTCTCAAATGATATCCTCCTCGAAGCAGCCGAAGAATTCGGAACTCCGCTGTA
>JBKCFW010000149.1:0-5526 GCA_046303675.1 bacterium | reverse complement strand
AATGCAACTACTAGAATAAATAGCCTACTCATTTTATGACTTTCAGTAGGGCAAATTATATAAAAATTACGAATCTGAGTAATTTATTGTATATAAAATATTAATTATCTGCAATTTGTGTATTTTAATATTTTTTAATCTAATAAACACCCTTTAGGATTGTACTACTAAGTTTAGGTGAGCTGCAAATTCATGATGAATACCGGAGCTTATGTTAATTTCGAATGTTAAAGAGTAAGAATGACGGAGATTTTTTCCTTGTTGCCCCCATCAGAATGGGGGTATGTATTGATAGCTTCCTTTATCATTGGATTGGGTAAAGCGGGTTTAAGGGGACTTGACATGTTAAGTGTTACGATGATGGCATTTGTTTTCGGAACCAAGTCGTCTACCGGTGTTGTATTGCCATTGCTTTGTCTCGCTGATATTGCTGCTGTAAAGTATTATAATCGACATGCCAACTGGAGCCATTTTTGGAAACTTATTCCATGGATGGCAGTGGGGGTTTTGATAGGGGTATTTGTTGGGAAGGACCTTAATGAAATTATTTTCAGAAAATTCATGGCCATCATTGTATTGCTTACCATCATCATCGTATTAATCATGGAATTTAGAAAATCTGAGGAGGTGCCGAGTAATAAACTGTTTTCGGTAACAACAGGCTTATCGGCCGGATTTACAACCATGATAGGAAATCTTGCCGGTGCTTTTTCTAACCTTTATTTTCTGGCAATGCGTGTTGGGAAGAACAGTTTTATCGGGACCGCTGCATGGATCTTTTTGGTGATCAATCTTTTCAAATTACCCTTTCAAATTTTTTATTGGAAAAATATTACGGCAGATACCTTAAAGATCGATGCTCTGTTGATCCCCACACTTTTATTAGGCTTTGGGTTGGGAGTTATGATTGTCAGCAGGATCAAAGATCATCATTACAGGAGATTGATCATCGTGCTAACTATCATAGGCTCTGTATTTATGCTCTTGAAGCAGTAGGATTGAGTTGAAATTAATATTGAATTCGTCAAGGGTATTACAAAAATCCTAACTCCAATTTTGCTTCCTCACTCATCATGTCTTTATTCCATGCCGGACTCCACGTTATTTCAACGAATACATCGTTTATGCCTTCGATCTCCCGAATCTTTTGATCTACTTCGTGTGGCAAAGATTGTGCAGCAGGACAACTAGGAGCAGTAAGGGTCATGATAACCTGTACATTGTTAATTGGTACTACATTTACTTCATAGATCAATCCCAATTCCCAAATGTTCACTGGTAGCTCAGGATCAAAAATAGTTTTGATCTTTTCGATGACTTCCTCTTTTATTTGCTCTTCAGTTTTCATTACGTTTGTTGTATCAGTTGTTGCTTTGTTGGATATCCCACGCTCCTGCATCCAGCTTCATCTGTTTGATCATCGCTCTTAATCCGTTGGATCTTGTCTGTGCAAGATGTGAACTCAGTCCGGTCGCATTGATAAAATCCAAAGGTGCTGATACGATGTCTTTGGGCGATTGTCCTGATAGCACCATGATCATTAAGCTCACCAATCCTTTTACAATAACGGCATCACTATCTCCCTCAAAATATATCTTGCCATCTTTATAATAAGAGTGGATCCAAACACTGGATTGACATCCTTTTATTTTGTAGTCTTCAGTTTTATAGGCTGCAGACAATGCCGGTAGCTTCTTGCCGAGGTCGATCACATACTCATACTTATCTTCCCAATTATCAAAAAGAGAAAAGTTCTCAATAATATCTTGCTCAATCTCCAGTATGGTTCTAACATCTCCCATTTATCGTAACATCTTAGTGGCTTTGTTGAGCGCCGTGATCAGTATGTCTATTTCTTCGATCGTGTTGTAGGCTGCGAATGACGCTCTTGTTGTGCCTACAATACCCAATCGCTTCATGAGGGGTTGCGCACAATGATGTCCGGTTCTGACAGCTATACCCTGATTGTCGAGCAGAACAGCAAGGTCTTGTGGATGTACGCCATCAATAACGAAGGATATCACACTTACTTTATTTTCTACATCACCGATTATTTTCAATCCGTCTATCTCCTTTAATCGTTCTGTTGCGTATTGCAGAAGGGTATCTTCGTGTTTTCTTATAGCAGGCTTACCAAGCTTATTGATAAAAGTGATGCCCGCCTCTAGTGCTATGACATCAGCAATGTTAGGCGTCCCCGCTTCAAATTTAAAAGGCAGTTCGTTGTAGGTAGTTTTTTCAAAAGTTACTTCTTTGATCATTTCACCACCACCTTGATAAGGAGGTATTTTTTCGAGCAGCTCTTTTTTCCCGTACAATACCCCAACGCCTGTTGGACCATATACCTTGTGCCCGGAAAATGCGTAAAAGTCGCAATCCATCTTAGTAACATCAATATCAAGATGAATACTTGATTGTGCCCCATCGACCAATACAAGGGCTTTCTTTTCATGTGCCATCCTGATGATCTCTTCAACAGGGTTGATCACACCCAATGCATTAGATACATGGATGATGGAAACAAACTTTGTTTTGTCTGTAAGCAATTTTGCAAATGCCTCCATATCTAAAACACCATGGTCATCTATAGGAATAATCTTCAGTATTGCTCCTTTTTGTTCAGCGATCATCTGCCAGGGCACTATATTGGCATGATGCTCAAGAGACGAGATAATGATCTCATCTCCATTATTCAGAAATGCAGCACCCCATGAAGCGGCAACAAGGTTGATACTCTCTGTGGTGCCCTTGGTGAATATGATCTCTTCTTCAAACTCAGCTCCGATAAACTCCTTTACGGTCTTTCGGGATAATTCATAAGCAGCAGTTGCTTCATCGGCTAAGGTGTGAAGCCCTCTATGAATATTCGAATTGTAATTTGAATAGTAGTTTACTAATGCATCTATCACAGCAATTGGCTTCTGTGATGTAGCTGCATTGTCAAAGTATACCAAGTCTTTGCCCTTAACTTTCCGGCTTAGGATCGGGAACTGCTTCCTGACTGATTGCACATCGTATGGGGCAGTTGTTTGCATAAGTTGATTTATATACTGAATGAAAGACGTTCGGAAATCAGAGACTCAACATAAGCTTTGATCTCTTTGTTTTTGATCTGATTCAATATGTCAGCAGCGAATGCATGCAATAACAATGCTTGTGCATTGGCTTCTGATATGCCTCTTGCCTTGAGGTAGAACATGGCGTCTTTATCGAGCTTGCCGATGGTGCATCCATGAGAGCATTTTACATCATCAGCAAAGATCTCAAGCTGAGGTTTTGTGTTCGCGGATGATTTGTCACCTAGCAGAATATTTTTATTCGACTGATAGGCATTTGTTTTTTGTGCATCCTGACGAACAAATATTTTCCCATTAAATACGCCGGTTGCACTTTCGTCCATGATGCCTTTATACAGTTCATTGCTTAAACAGTTTGGAACTACATTATCTACAATTGTATGATTGTCTGCCAGTGTATTTCCCTTGATCAGGTAAAGTCCGTACATATTACTCTCGCAATACTCCGCTTCCATGATCATGTTCAGGTTGTTTCGAACGATCTCTCCGTCCAATGTTATTGTTACAGCGTGGACAAATGCTTTGCCAAGTTGTCTGATATGTGTTGTTCCTGTATGGCTTGCTTTAGGTCCTTCATGCTGTAGCTTAACATAATGAAGTATGGCATCACGTCCTACGCACATTTCAATTACTTCATTGGTCAGGCTCTGACCGCCTCCATGGTTGATATAGGTCTGAACAATTTCTACTTGTGCTGCTTCCTCTACATTCACTAATATTCGGGGTAAACTCAAGCGAAAACCATTGCTTGAATCTGAAATGGAGTAGATGACAATGGGCTGGTCAACTGATTTGCCTTTTTTTATGTTGATATATACTCCTCCGGCTGCAAAAGCACCATTGAGTGCGTTGATGCCATCTGCGTGATATTTCTGACTATGGCCAAGGTTGTTGGAAACGAAATCTGCGTCCTCGTCACCTGATGCTTCTTCAAGTGATTTTACTACCAGGGTGTCTGTTGCAGTAACAATAGATGAAAGATCTTTTCTGAATCTTCCATTTACAAAAATGATGGAATTGGCAGAGGCTACTCCAGGTAACGCATAGTTGTTGATGATTTGTTTGTCGACTGACGAGCCGTCTGTGTCGATCAGCATTTCACCATTGAAGAGGTTTTTGATTTTTGTGTATCTCCATTCTTCATGCTTGAGTGCAGGTAAACCAAGTCCTGAAAATGTTTTCCAATTTTCTTTTCCGAACTCTGCCAAATTGCCTCCGGCCTGTTCTGTTTTTTCAAACGCCTCTTTTATGTTTGTGGTAACATCCATAGTTTGCTGTTTACGCTAGTTCCTTTTCTACTTCTGCTTTGATGAAATCATATCCTTTTTCTTCTAGCTCAAGAGCCAGCTCTTTTGTACCTGAGCGAACGATCCTCCCATTATACAATACATGAACAAAATCCGGAATGATGTAATCGAGCAGTCTCTGGTAGTGGGTAACAACCAGGAACGCATTGTCCTTTGACCTTAACTGGTTGACTCCGTTGGCCACAATCCTTAGGGCATCAATATCAAGTCCTGAGTCAGTCTCATCAAGTATGGCAAGCTTTGGTTCAAGCATGGCCATCTGAAATATTTCGTTGCGCTTTTTTTCTCCACCTGAAAATCCTTCATTAAGCGATCTTGACAGCAGGGTCTGGCTGATCTCAACCAGTTTCATTTTTTCTTTCATCGTCTTAAGAAATTGAGCTGCATCAAGCGGCTCTAATCCCTGGTATTTCCGCTTTTCATTAACTGCAGTTTTGATGAAATTGGTCGTGCTAACGCCCGGGATCTCAACAGGGTATTGAAAGGCGAGAAACAATCCTTCTTTAGCGCGATCTTCGGGTGAGAGTTCTAGCAGGTCTTTCCCAAGAAAATCTACACTACCGCCGGTTACTTCATAATCTTCCCTTCCTGCCAATACAGAAGCAAGTGTACTCTTGCCAGATCCGTTCGGTCCCATGATCGCGTGCACTTCACCTGGTTTGATCTCCAGATTGATTCCTTTGAGTATTTCTTTTTCTTCAATTCTTGCCTGCAGATTTACAATGTTTAACATATGTAGATTTTATCTTTTAAAAATTATGGGCTATCCAACACTTCCCTCGAGACTGATCGCCAATAGCTTTTGCGCTTCTACTGCAAATTCCATCGGAAGCTGATTCATTACTTCTTTAGCGAAGCCGTTGATGATAAGTGCAACTGCTGTTTCGGTGTCTATTCCGCGCTGATTGCAGTAGAATATCTGGTCTTCGCCGATCTTGGAGGTGGTGGCCTCATGTTCAACGATCGCGGTATTATTTTTTACCTCGATGTAAGGGAAAGTATGCGCACCGCAGCGATCGCCTAGCAAGAGTGAATCACATTGTGAGAAGTTTCTTGCATTACTGGCATTTTTTGCAACATCAACTAATCCGCGGTATGAATTATGGCTTCTGCCAGCAGAAATCCCTTTGGAAACTATTCTA
>JBKCFW010000148.1:0-14871 GCA_046303675.1 bacterium | reverse complement strand
CTTCAATACATGGGATTCAAGGAACATGAACCTATGATCGGTAAGAAGATCGATTATGTTTTCATTGGTAGTTGTACAAATGGGCGTATTGAAGATTTTAGGGCTTTTGCATCTATCGTGAAAGGAAGAAAAAAAGCGCCGAATGTAACAGCATGGGTTGTTCCCGGTTCGCATGTAGTTGAATCGCAGATCAAGGAAGAGGGCATCTATGATATATTGATCGAAGCAGGATTTGAATTGCGTCAGCCTGGTTGTTCTGCATGTCTTGCAATGAATGATGACAAGATCCCTGCAGGAAAATATGCAGTGAGTACGAGCAATAGAAATTTTGAAGGTCGTCAGGGACCAGGTGCCCGTACATTGCTGGCTAGTCCGCTCGTTGCAGCCGCAGCAGCAGTAACAGGAGAAGTAACAGATCCAAGAACATTGATCGCTTAAAAAAATACAATGGCTTACGATAAATTCACAGTACTAACAAGCACAGCAGTTCCATTGCCGATTGAGAATGTTGATACCGATCAAATCATTCCTGCACGCTTTTTGAAAGCAACAAAAAGGGAAGGTTTCGGAGATAATCTTTTTCGTGATTGGAGATACAACAACGATGACACGCCGAAGAAAGAGTTCGTGCTCAACAATCCAATCTACAAAGGAAAAATTCTTGTAGGGGGTAAAAACTTTGGTAGCGGAAGCAGTCGTGAACATGCAGCCTGGGCGATCTATGATTATGGATTCAGGTGTGTAGTATCCAGCTTTTTTGCCGACATCTTCAAGAACAATTCCATGAACATTGGCATTCTGCCTGTTCAGGTCTCTGAAGGTTTTCTTGATAAAATATTTACCGCGATCGAAGCAGATCCCAACGCCGAACTGGAGGTGAGTCTGCCTGATCAAACCATCACCATTGTTGCTACCGGAGAGAAGGAGTCATTTGACATCAATGGGTATAAAAAACATAACCTGATGAATGGCTTTGATGATATTGATTACCTACAGGCAATGAAAGAAGAGATTCTGACATTTGCTGAAAAGAGCCGTTACTGATCTTCAGGATCAATTCAACTGAGTATTGCATGCCTAAAAAAGCCGCCAGATATATTGAGATCATGGACACCACCTTAAGGGATGGTGAACAGACCAGTGGTGTATCTTTTTCTGCATCTGAAAAACTTACCATTGCTCAATTGTTGCTCACGGAAGTCAAGGTTGACAGGATTGAAATAGCCTCTGCCCGTGTTTCTGAAGGTGAATTTCATGCGGTCAAAAAAATCACACAATGGGCGAAGTCGAAAGGGCTGCTTGGTAAAATCGAAGTACTCACTTTTGTTGATGGTAACATCTCTATCGATTGGATGACCAAGGCTGGTGCAAAGGTGATGAACCTACTTACCAAAGGATCGCTCAATCATCTTACCCATCAACTTAAAAAAACACCTCAACAGCATTTTTCAGAAATAGCCGCTGTTATCACAGCAGCCAGGAAAAAGGGCATTGAATGCAATGTGTATCTGGAAGATTGGAGCAACGGCATGCGCAATTCACCGGAGTATGTTTTCAAATATCTGGATTTCATTGCTACACAAAAGATAAAGCGCATCATGTTGCCGGATACGTTGGGTATTCTGGAGCCTGACGAGGTTGCTGACTTTATCGGGCAGATCATTTCAAAATATCCTTCATTGCATTTCGATTTTCATGGTCACAATGATTATGACCTGGCAACCGCCAATGTATTGGAAGCAGTGAAAGCAGGTGTTCAAGGTATTCACCTTACCATCAATGGCATGGGAGAGCGCGCAGGGAATGCGCCGCTGGCCAGTGCAGTTGCGGTATTGCATGATTTCATGCCAACGGTCAAGACAGGTGTTGTTGAGAAATCATTGTATCAAGTCAGTAAACTGGTTGAAACTTTTTCAGGATTTCGCGTACCGGTCAACAAGCCTGTTGTGGGAGAGAATGTGTTTACGCAAACTGCAGGTATCCATGCGGATGGTGACAAGAAAAATAATTTGTATTACAACGACCTGATGCCTGAGCGCTTTGGTCGTCAACGTAAATATGCACTGGGTAAAACCAGCGGCAAGTCGAACATCGAAAACAATCTTGCACAGCTGGGAATAGAACTTTCTGATGCAGACCTTAAAAAAGTTACGCAGCGTATTATTGAATTGGGCGATAAGAAAGAGGTGGTTACACAATCAGATCTACCTTATATCCTGTCAGACGTTCTTGACAGCAGTGCCATTGCGGAAAAAGTGCATATTGAAAATTATGTGCTTACCCATTCAAAAAATTTAAGACCTTCTGTTACGCTTCAGATCACCATCAATGGTGAGATGTTTGAAGAACATGCACAAGGTGATGGTCAGTATGATGCATTCATGAATGCATTGAGATCGATCTATAAAAATAAAAAGATGGAGTTGCCACTCCTCACCGACTATGCAGTTCGTATCCCGCCCGGAGGAAAGAGTGATGCGTTGTGTGAAACGATCATCACCTGGGATTATAAAGGCAGAGAGTTCAAGACACGCGGATTGGATAGTGACCAGACTGTTGCTGCAATTATTGCAACACAGAAGATGTTGAACCTGATATAAGCAAACCCCTTAAAACAAACGATATGAATAAGAAAATTTTGATTGTTCCAGGTGATGGAATTGGTCCGGAAGTTACTGCAGTAGGCAAGAAAGTGCTTGACAGGATCGCAGAGAAATTCGGCCATCAGTTTTCTTATGATGAAGCGTTGATCGGTCATGTAGCCATCGAAGCAACTGGTTTGCCTTTGCCTGATGAGACCCTCGCAAAAATGAAAGCATCTGATGCTGTTCTTTTTGGCGCAGTTGGTCATCCTAAATACGACAACGATCCTTCTGCCAAAGTTCGTCCAGAGCAAGGACTTTTAAAAATGCGTAAAGAGTTGGGCCTGTATGCCAACCTTCGCCCTATAAAATTATTTGATGAGCTATTGGATGCATCTAGCATCAAACCTGAAATACTCAGGGGTGCCGATATTTTGTTTTTCCGCGAACTGACAGGGGATATTTATTTTGGGGAGAAGGGAAGAAAGAACAACGGTGATACAGCTTATGATGTTGCAGAGTACAGCAGATATGAGGTTGAGCGTATTGCAAGAAAAGCGTTCGATGCAGCAAGAACAAGGAGGAAGAAAGTATGTTCTGTCGACAAGGCCAATGTTATTGAAACCAGCAGATTGTGGAGAGAGGTGGTGCAAAAGATCGCTCTTGAATATCCGGATGTTGAAGTAGAACATCAGTTCGTTGATGCAACAGCCATGTTGCTGATCAAAGATCCAAAGCGTTTTGATGTGGTGGTCACCGCAAATCTTTTTGGAGATATTCTTACAGATGAAGCATCTCAAATTGCAGGGTCCATGGGTATGCTTGCCTCTGCATCCATTGGTGATGGTACAGGCGTGTATGAGCCTATTCATGGTTCTGCGCATGACATCACAGGCAAAGGTGTTGCTAATCCATTAGCTTCTGTATTATCAGCTGCCTTGTTGCTTGATATATCATTCGGATTAAAAGCTGAGTCTGAAGCGGTCATCAATGCAGTTGACCAGGTGTTGAAGGCAGGTTTCAGAACGAGAGATATTGCTGATGCTTCTACCCCGGCAGACAAGATACTTGGTACAGAGGCTATGGGTGCTGAGGTGTTGAGCAGGATTTAAAGTTTTGCCGGTTTTCGTTTGTATCATTACGATCATTGCAATTATATGAAGACCGTTCTATCTTATTTGATATGCTTGTGCTTCTTGCTGAACACATCCTACGCTCAACAGCAGCGGGTGACGCTCATCAGATCTAAATCAGATCCGGCTATTCATGTGCACATTGGCGGGAAACCATTCACTGATTTTTATTTTCCCGACACAATTGCCAAACCTGTATTATATCCTATCAAGACGCCTAATGGAACCAACATTACCAGAGGATTCCCTGTGATGCCCATTGCAGGAGAACCAACTGATCATCCTCATCATTTAGGACTCTGGTTTAATTATGGGGATGTAAATGGACTTGATTTTTGGAACAACTCATTCGCTGTTCCATCAGAAAAGAAACATTTGTATGGTAACATCAAATTTGGGAAGATCACTTCATTGAAGGAAGGTCGTTTTGGTAAACTTTCCTACGTTGCTGATTGGAATGACAATGATGGTCATTCGCTGCTGAAAGAACAAACCAGTTTTATATTCAAAGAGTTAGATGGAAATTGGGTGGTCGACCGCACAACAACACTTACTGCAGTTATTCCTGTTTTATTCAAGGATAATAAAGAAGGATTATTCGGATTACGGATGGCACACGAATTGCAGATCCCGTCAACTGAAACAAAAAAATTTGTTGATGCACAAGGCATTGAGACAATTATTAAAGTCTCTGCCGATACGATTGCCAATGGCAATTATATAAACAGCAATGGTATTCAGGGCGAAGCAGTATGGGGCAAGCAAGCAACTTGGTGCATGATGTATGCAAAGATGAACTCTGATTCCGTTAGTATAATGATCATTGATCATCCCCAAAACACTGGCTATCCAACATTCTGGCATGCAAGAGGATATGGCTTGTTCTCAGCCAATCCGCTTGGCGCCAAGGTGTTTACGAATGGTGCGACAGAACGAAATCTTTCATTGAAACCCAGCGAAGAGATTACTTTTCGTTATCGACTGGTGATCGCTTCAGGAAAAAAAATTATCAGTAAAGAATCAATAAAATTACTTGAACAGGATTTTGCTTCAACAACCAATTAACACTGATTTATCTCACAACTTTAGTAAATTGCTATCCTAATTGAATATTATGTCAACAGTACAAAAAATTTCTCTTGCCCTGCTTGCATTGATCGTAAGTTTCGGCTTCATCACTATCCAAAAAAATGATCATGTTTCAGTGTGGGCTGAAGATCCCGGTAAAATTTATACACAAAAGTGCGCATCTTGTCATGGCGAAAAAGTTGAAGCATTTGTTGACAGACAGTGGAAGCATGGAAAGAAAAAAGAGGATCTTATAAAAAGTATCACAAAGGGATATACTGATTTTGGTATGCCGGCATGGGAGGAAGTGTTACCTCAACAAGATATTGCTGCCGTTGCAGATCTCATTATTGAGAGCCTAAAGACCGTTGAACAGTATAGTTTTTCCAAAGAAAAAAAGAAGAGTGATGGTCCTGCTGTGTTTACTTCAGCTGGCATGACGGTTACATTGGATACCATTGCTACTGGATTTTCAAGTCCATGGGGCTTTGATCAACTTCCTGACGGCTCTTTTCTGATCACTGATAGAAGTGGTGTTTTATATAAAGTGGATCGTGATGGGAAAAAAAGCAAGATCGCCGGGATTCCTGATGTAGTTGCTGAAGGGCAGGGAGGATTACTTGATATTGCATTGCATCCCAAGTATAATGAGAATGGCTGGGTGTATCTGTCATACTCAAAATTAAATACTGAAGGCGGCAAGAAACTTACTGCCACCGCTGTTGTACGAGGTAAGATAAAAGGAGACCAATTTACGGAGTCACAAGAGATCTTTGTTGCATTGCCTTATACATCAACAAGACATCATTACGGCTCAAGGTTGGTGTTTGATAAAAAAGGGGATCTGTTTATTTCTGTTGGTGATCGCGGACAGGAGAAGATCTTCCCACAAGACATAGCAACACAGAACGGAAAGATCCATCGCATACATGATGATGGAAGAATTCCTAAAGACAATCCTTTTGTTGGTCAGGCAAATGCTGCATCAAGTGTTTTTGCATATGGTGTGCGTAATCCTCAGGGCATGACCATGGATCCATCAACAGGCCTTATCTGGGAAACTGAGCATGGTCCAAGAGGTGGCGATGAATTGAATATTATAAAATCAGGGGTTAATTTCGGTTGGCCTGTAATTACTTATGGTATTAATTATGATGGCAAGCCCATCAGTCCGATCAGTAAGAAAGAGGGCATGCAACAACCCATCACCTATTGGATACCTTCTATTGCGCCTTCCGGCTTAACATTTGTGACAGGTGATAAATATCCTGCATGGAAAGGAAGCATACTCGCAGGTTCACTGAGATTCAATTATGTTAATCGCTGCATCATTAAAGACAACAAAGTGGTTGATCAGGAAAAAATATTGCTAAATATCGGACGTGTACGCAATGTGGAGATGGGCAAAGATGGCTATCTATATGTATCGGTAGAAGGTCCGGGCGCAGTATATCGTCTGAAGCCTCTGTAGTTTAATGGTTAATCAATTAGGTTGATGCAAGATCTTTCCTGGCTTTCCAGAACAAGTTTACTTATTGGTGAAGATGCGTTGAAGCATTTGACAAAGCAACATGTCATGGTTGTTGGATTAGGTGGTGTAGGTTCATTCGCTGCTGAGTTCATTGCCAGGAGTGGTATAGGTAAAATGACGATCATTGACGGAGATGTGGTTGATCCTACCAACCGCAACAGACAGCTTCCCGCTTTATCAACCAATCATGGTCAGTCCAAAGCATCGATCATGGCAGAGCGATTGAAGGCTATCAATCCAGAACTTACTCTCAATGTTGTTTCCTCTTTTGTTAACCCGGAAATGGTGCAAGAACAACTTGCTTTTGAGCCGGATTATGTTATTGATGCGATTGACAGCATCACCCCCAAGATCACATTTCTCAAATTGGCATATCAGAAAAAAGTCAAGGTTGTCAGTAGTATGGGCGCAGGAGCAAAATTAGATCCTACACAATTGCAGGTCGTGGATATTTCCAAAACATATAATTGTCCATTTGCTCAACAGGTTAGAAAGAATCTAAAAGCTGATGGCATCCGTTCGGGCATCAAAGCAGTTTTCTCTCCGGAAAAGCCAATCAAGGAAAGTTTAATGCTCACGGACGGAAAGAATTATAAGAAATCAGCATACGGCACCATATCTTATCTCCCCGCTGTTTTTGGTGCTGTTGCAGCTTCAGTGGTCATCCGGGACCTTATCAAAGCACATCGTCCGGGACAGTAGGTGAAAAAAATGTGCATTTTACTCCCCGTTATATTTAGTAGATTGTAGTGTATGTGAAGGTTTTAGGTGATAGTTTTCCCTGTTAAATTTCTTCCCATGGAACAATCAATGCTATTCAGAAGAATGCACTCAAGTTCAGAGGTAGAGTTGGTTCCATATATTCAACACTATTTGTCTGAACATCCAGAGACCGAAATCATGATAGGTTGTGATTCTCAGAATTATTCAGAATGCACTACCTATGCTATTGTTGTTGCATTATATAAAAAAGGGAAGGGTGCGCACTTGCTTTATCGCCGTTGGAAAACTCCCCGAGAATTTACGAGAGCAAACAGATTGCTTACGGAAGTTTGGAACGCAGTAGAAACTGCAGAGTTCATGCGTCAGTATGGATTACCGAAACCCACATGGATCGATATCGATCTTAATCCTGATCAACGATACAAATCCAATGAAGTATTCCGACAGGCTGTGGGTATGGTTGAAGGAATGGGATATAATGTACGATACAAGTCAATGGATCCGATGATCACTTACGCTGCTGATTATCTTATCAAATCATAGCATCCACATTATTTTATTTGTATTCTTGCCAGGGATGGCGGTGAGCTTAAACTCACTTATTTTTGCTCAGATATGAAAATTTCCGGGTTCACGATCATACGCAATGCCATCATCAACGATTATCCTGCTGTCGAGGCCATAACCTCAATACTCCCTGTAGTTGACGAAATGATCGTTGCTGTGGGAAAGAGTGATGACGATACCGAGGGATTGATCAGAAGCATTGGCTCTGATAAAATAAAGATCGTAAACAGTGAGTGGGATCTGAGCCAGTTGCCAGGAGGGAGGGTGATGGCTATTGAAACCGATAAGGCATTTAAACAGATCTCGACGGATAGTGACTGGGCTTTTTATATTCAATGTGATGAAGTAGTGCACGAGCAGTATCATGCATCAATCATTGAATCCTGTAAAAAATATTTGAATGATCGTCGTGTATGCGGACTTGTTTTCAATTATGTACACTTTTATGGCACCTATGATTATTATGGTGACAGCAGAAGATGGTACGATAAAGAAATTCGTATCATCCGTAATGATCAACGCATCTATTCATTTAAAGATGCACAAGGATTCAGAATGGATGGCAAACGCTTGCCTTCAAAGTTGATTGATGCGTCTATTTATCATTATGGCTGGGTGAAGAGGCCTGAGTTGATGGATCACAAGCTTAGGACATTGAGTACAAATTGGATGGGCCAGGCCATGAAAGATAAATTGGAAAAAACCAAGGGCGTTTTTAATTATGATGAATACGATTCTCTTGAACGATTCAAAGGAACCCATCCTGCAGTAATGCAGAGAAGGATCAGCGAAAAGAACTGGCATGTTGATCTTGATGTCACGAAAAAAAGATTCACATTCAAGAAGTGGATCATGTATGTACTTGAAAAAGCCACGGGGATCAGGCTTTTTTCATTCAGGAATTACAAATTGGTTTAGTTCGTTTAGAATTCAACTACAAAACCTATACTTGGCAACAATGATCCGCTTGTGTTTGCAAGCAGAATAGGTATGGCAGCCTGCCTGTTGTTTGGCGCTAACGGATTTCCAAATACACCAGGGTTGTATGGCTCTCCGGTACTTGTTGCAAATGTTTCATCCGGATTTCTTTTGAGTGTGAAACTTGGTGCAGTAGGATTTTTGCTGTTGTATGCATTTTGTATATCCAGGAAAAGATCAAGAGTCCATTTCTTAAAATTGAATTTCTTATCGATTCTTATGTCTGCTGCATGAAAAGCACGCAGACGTATTTGATTAATTTTACTGTAGTCCAACACCCCGTCTGTCAGGAAGTAGTAATTTTCAACAGATTGGAAAATATCATACGGTGTGTAAGGAGCACCACCCTGAAGTCTGAAACGAACACCGATCTCCCAATTCTTTTTCAGTCTGTATCCTCCGGTGAAAGAAACCAGATGTCGATTATCCCATGCTGAGGGTATCATTTTTTTTGAATCAATGCCGGAGAATTTACTATGGTAGAATGTGTATGCAAGGATACCATAGAAACTCTTTGTCAGTCGCTGTTGAAAAAGAAGTTCAAGTCCGGAAGCTCTTCCTTTTCCTGTACTTGAGATACGCTCATTACCCAACACGCCGAAGTCGCCTCCGAAATTCGCCAGTGAAACACCTTCAGCAACAGAGACAGGATAATCCCCATAATTTTTAATAAAGGCCTCTGCGGTCACTCTTGTTGTTGAAGTTGGTAGCCATTCTAGTCCACCTACAAAGTGATCAGATTTTATGAAGTCTGCATCTTTATTTACGAATTGGTTATTGACTTTAAAGCCAAGTATGGTGTATGCAGGTGTTTTATAATAGCGTGCTACAGAGATATTCGCATTCAATCCGCTTGCAATTGCGTAGGTTGCAGAAAAGCGCGGCGACAAGTTTTTGCCCAGTGCATTTCCTTCCTCCATATAATTATTGCCGTCAGTCCTGATTCCTCCGGTCAGTGTCAATCTATTGTCCAATAACTTTTTAGTTGCATTGACGAAGGCGCCATATCGGAACATGTTAAATTCTGTTGAATAGTTGGCTACGTATGCAGTGCGGCGTTGATAAGTCAGGTTATCATATTCAGTAAGGATCATCTGGGCTCCAGCACTCATTTGAACATCGCCAACAGGGAAGTTGATCTCGTAGCGAAGTCTGTTTTCATTTTCTGTCGACTTATACTTTAATACTCTTTTGCTTTCGTTGCCAATATCATTGCCTACGAATTTGTCTGCACGGTTGTCAAGATGATTTCGACTCAGCACTAACTGCCAGTATCCTTTTCTCAACGCATGTCTCCATGATACACCAATTGTGTTTGTTCTTTGCGAATTCAATGGTATCTGATCGAGTATCGTCAGCTGTTCAAGCGTTGCATTCTTAGGCTTGAGAAAACTAAAGTTATCTATTGAACCAATACCGATGATGTTGATCTCGTTTTTCTTATCAGGCTTATGGGTGATCTTGTATTGGTAGTCCCAATAATCAGGAAGAAATGGAAGCTCGATCAATTTGAACAAAAATTGCAAATAGGATCTTCTTACAGATGCTAAAAATGTAGTGTTGCCGTTTTTCTTGCCGAGCGGACCTTCAGTTGTCAGTGCAGCTTCACTTGCACTCAAACGGAAATTCCCCTGAACTTTTTCCGGGTTACCAGATCGTTGTTTGAATTGCAAGACACCCGACAATGGGTTATCATATTTTGCAGGGAATGCAGAAGTGTGAAGAGTGACACGATCAAGAAAGGATACGTTCAACATTCCTACTGGTCCGCCAGCTGCACCCTGTGTTGCGAAGTGGTTGATGGTAGGAATTTCCACTCCATCAAGATAGTATACATTTTCATTGGGTGCGCCACCACGAATGATGATGTCATTTCTGAATCCAACTGAACCAGAAACTCCAGGAAGTGACTGCACCACTTTTGCCATGTCGAAATTTGCACCCGGATATCTGACGATTTCATTGGCATCAAGACTTTGTACTGAGTTAACCACCCCAACAGGTTTGGGGAAGTTTGCACGCACCACGATATTTCCGAGTTCTTGTCCTTCCTCTTCAAGATCAAAGTTCACTTCAAGTGTATTTCCTGAAGTCACTTCCAAATCAAATTTCTGTACTGTCTTATAGCCTATGGATGTAGCCTCAATAGTGTATGATCTTGTTTCCACTCCGCGGATCCTGTAGAAACCTGTGCTGTCGGTCATGGCCTGTTTATCGGTTCCGAGGATCTTGATGGTGACCCCCTGTAAAGGAACCTGTGTTTTTGCCTGACGGACGAATCCGTTGATATTTCCCAGATTTTGGGCGACTGCTGATGAAATACTTCCCATTGTTATGATGATCCCCAGGAACGCGATTCCAAACCCTTTGCACAGTAATTGTTTCATTTTTGCAGTTTTGTTACGATTTATTCGGTAAATCATTAGTGTTCTTTAAACAACATTGTATCTTTTTTGTTCAGTAAATAGTTAAATCGTGATTATGCAGAAACTGATTCTCTTGGTGTTGTGCTTAGGTATAGGATATGATCTTTCTGCACAGGAGCTAAAGATGCGTATTACTGGCATACAGCAAGGTAAAGGTGATATCTTGATTGCTGTGTTTAGTGGGGAGGATGGATTTCCAAGTGATACCAAGAAGGCGGTGGAATTACTTCGAGCCACCCCTGTTGATGGCAAAGCTGAACTCACGGTAAAAACGCTGCCACCTGGCAGATATGCGGTTTCGTTGTTTCAAGATACGAATGGTGACGGCAAATTGAACACCAATTTCCTGGGTATTCCTAAGGAAGGTTATGGTGTATCCAACAACGCCTTCAATACATTTAGTGCTCCAGCCTATAAAGACGCTTCATTCCAATATCCTAAAATAAATTTATTGAACATGGTACTCAAATATTGATTCTACTTAATGCACAAAAGAAAGACAATTGCCGTTATTGGAAGCGGCTTTGGTGGATTATCTGCAGCGATAAGACTATCGGCTAAAGGTCATGATGTAACTATCTATGAGAAACTTGATCATTGGGGTGGTAGGGCATATCAATACCAGGTCAATGGTTTCAAGTTTGATGGCGGTCCGACCGTTATCACTGCGCCTCATCAGTATGATGAGTTGTTTAATTTGGCGGGCAAGCGCCGTGAGGATTATATGACCCTGGTCCCGCTGGATCCATTCTACAGGATATTCAATAAAGACAACAGACATTTTGATTATTGGAGAGACAGCACAAAAGCCGAACATGAAATTGCCAAGTTCAGTCCATCTGATGTTGAGGGCTATCGAAAATTCATAAAAGGAACTACAGATATTTTCAATTGGTTTCATCCATTTACAGAAAAGAGTTTTCATTCTTTTGGTGAATTCTCAAAGATCTTTCCTCAGGTGATCAGCACAGGTACCTGGAGAAGCATGTATGGGTATGCTGCTCAATTCGTAAAAGATGATTTTATCCGACAGGTTTGTTCTTTCCATCCATTGCTTGTTGGGGGTAATCCATTTGACACTCCTTCGATCTACGGATTGATCATTCAGTTTGAAAAGGAGTGGGGTGTTCATTATGGCATGGGAGGTACGGGTGCAATTGTAAATGGTCTTGGGCAACTATTCCTTGATTGTGGCGGCAAGATCCATTTCAATACAGAGGTAAAAGAGATCGTCATAAAAAACAAAAAAGCTTGTGGAGTGATGTTGATGGATGGCTCGGTTGAAGAAGCCGATGAAGTGGTGTGCAATGGCGATGTTGCATTTGCCTGTAAGAACTTGATTGCCGCTGAGCACATGCCTTTTGCCTTGAAGACATGGATCAACTCTATGGAGTATAGCAATTCTTTGGTGGTGATCTATTTTGGCACAAAGCGTTCATATGAGGAGTCACCGCTGCAACACCATAATTTGATTTTAGGAGATAATTATAAAGAATTGATGCAAGGAATTTTTAAGAGGAAGTCTGTCGGGAAAGACCTGGGTCTTTACCTGCACATGCCTAGCAGGACTGATCCTACCATTTCTCCTGAAGGTTGCGGATCTTTTTATGTGCTATCCCTTGTTCCTAATTTAAGTTCCAAAACTGATTGGGATAATGTATTACCGTCTTATACTGATCACGTTCTGGGATATTTGCAAGACAATTATCTTCCTGATCTCAAGTCTAATATCATTGCGCAGCATACTGTTAGTCCACTTGATTTCAAACACCGCCTAAACAGTCACCTTGGTGCTGCATTTTCCGTTAAACCATCCATGATGCAATCAGGATATTTTCGTCCACAGGTTAAGTCGGGCTTCTTCGATAACCTGTATTTTGTCGGCGCAGGAGTTCATCCAGGTGCAGGTGTTCCAGCGGTCATGGCCTCAGGAAAGATCGCTGCCAATACCATCGATCCATCATCCTCTGTTTATATTCCAAATTTGATCAATCAAGAAATTCATATCAGAGCATGAGTTCCCCACATTCATTTTTTTCATTGGGCATTGACAGGAATCAGCGTGAGTATGCGATGAAGGATATTCCCATTGAAGGAAAATTTCCTGATTGGTTGGAAGGTAATTATATCCGTAATGGTCCTGGGATGTACAACCTGAGAGAGAAGAGAATGAATCATTGGTTTGATGCAATGGGGGCATTGCACAGTTTTAATATTCGGGGAGGGAAGGTTGATTATATCTGTAAATACATTGAATGTGCTTCCTATAAATATGCGAACGAGCATGGCGATTTAAAATATTCTGAATTTGCAACCGACCCGTGTCGTTCTATTTTTAAGAAAGTGCAGTCGTATGTTTTTCCAACATTGCCCAACATGACAGACAATCCGAAGATACATGTTGCCAAAATCGGAGAGCGATACATGGCATTGGGAGAAACACCTATGCAGGTTGAGTTTGATCCGAAGACGTTGGAGAAGGTGGGTGTTGATGAGATCGATCCCGGAGCATTTGCTTATAAAACCACTGCGCACCCTCATTTTGAAAATGACCATGCTTACAATCTTGTTGTTAAGTTTGGCATGCAAAGTTATTACAGGATCCATGACATGATACACAAGGGTAAGCCGCTTGCTTCCGTATCGGTTGCCAAGCCTGCATACATGCATGGTTTTGGGATGAGCAAGAAGTATTTCATCATTGCAGCTGGTCCGTTGGTGGTTGTTCCTATTCATTTGTTGTTTTGGAAAAGACCATACATTGAAAATCACAAGTGGTTGCCCAAAGAGGGCGGTATGATCTGGGTGATCGAAAAAGAAACCGGAAAGGTGAAAGCTAAATTTGAAACAGATCCTTTCTTTAGTTTTCATCATGTCAATGCATGGGAAGAAGGTGAAGAGTTGGTGATGGACATCAATGCATATGACGATGCCTCGATCGTGAATCATTATTATCTGCGTGAATTGGAGAAGCCTGACGTAACACTTCCTGTTGGTACGCTTCGTCGTTACAGGATGAATCTTCGAACAAAAAAAATCAGTTCGTCAACAATCTCAGATGCCTGTATTGAACTTCCAAGAATTGATTATTCCCGCTACAATACAGAGGGCGATTATGGATTTACGTATGGCATTAGTTTACATCCCGAGCAAAAAGTTGGTTTCTATAATAGTCTGGTGAAGATCAATGCCAAGACAGGTGATGCTGCATATTGGCATAGCGAAGGTTGCCATCCGGGCGAACCATGTTTTATTCCTTCTCCTGGTAGCAAAGATGATCAAGACGGGGTGTTGCTTTCTATTGTGTTGGATACAAATCAAGGGACTTCATTTTTGATGGTGCTCGATGCAACTACGATGCAGGAGATAGCCCGTGCGACTGTGCCAGAGCCTGTTGTGTTTGGATTTCATGCAGAGTATTTCCCGCAAAGTTGATTTATCATTTGATTGGATTCTCTCTTTTCTCTGTCATCCCTTTTACCCTTTTCTCTGTCATCCCTTTTACCCTTTTCTCTGTCATCCCTTTTACCCTTTTCTCTGTCATCCCTTTTACCCCTTCACCTGACATCCCGCGCGCAGCGTGGGATCTACCTCTTACTTAAAGAAATAAAAGAGCAGATTCCTCGCTTCGTTCGGAAAGACAGAGAGGGCAGATTCCTCACTTCGTTCGGAAAGACAGAGAGGGCAGATTCCTCGCTTCGCTCGGAATGACAGAGAGGGCAGATTCCTCGCTTCGTTCGGAAAGACAGAGAGGGCAGATTCCTCGCTTCGCTCGGAAAGACAGAGAGGGCAGATTCCTCGCTTCGTTCGGAAAGACAGAGAGGGCAGATTCCTCGCTTCGCTCGGAATGACAGAAAAAGGGG
>JBKCFW010000147.1:0-2669 GCA_046303675.1 bacterium | reverse complement strand
GGATACCATGTGATGTTCAATTTTTTTAAACATATCACATCCAGTTGTTCCTGCTGCATGAGCAGTGGTACTTCGTAGATACTGCTCGCATCAGCAGCCTCAATCACAGAATCAGTTTTTACATTACAGAAGAGGGCGATCTTCGCCTTGAGTTCATTTGATAGGGGCTGTTCTGTTCTGCATACAATAATATCAGGATGCACTCCGTTCTCACTCATCATTTTCACGCTGTGTTGCGTAGGCTTTGTTTTCAATTCCTTCGCTGCCCGGAGATAGGGAACCAATGTAAGATGAACAACCAAACAATCCCCTTCAGGCAGTTCCCACTGCAGCTGACGAACCGCCTCGATGAAAGGCAAGCTCTCAATATCACCAACGGTTCCACCGATCTCAGTAATGATGATGTCATAACCCGACTCACTCAACAACTGCATGCGTCTTTTAATCTCATCAGTGATGTGTGGGATCACCTGAACGGTTTTCCCGAGGTATGCACCTTCTCTTTCTTTGTTGATAACTGACTGATAGATCCTACCAGTAGTGACATTATTGGCCTGTGTGGTATAAATGTTCAGAAAACGCTCATAATGGCCTAAGTCAAGATCCGTCTCAGCGCCATCCTCCGTAACATAACACTCGCCATGCTCATATGGGTTGAGCGTACCGGGGTCTACATTGATATATGGATCAAATTTTTGAATGGTAACCTTGAACCCCCTGGCCTGAAGAAGCTTGGCAAGTGATGCAGAAACAATGCCCTTACCCAACGATGAAGTAACTCCACCGGTTACAAAAATGTACTTGGTCATACCTTTAATAATTCTTTTTTAGCGTCTCGTTCTCTCAGGAATGTTATGGTCCGCCGGATTAAAAAAAATGGACCATCAGAAAGGAAATAATAACTTTCGGAGGTCATACAAACATACCATTATTTTGTAATCTGAAAAAAAAATGAACGGCCCTGTGGATAAGTTAAATACCTGTAGAAAGAAATAGTTAACTTGAGCCAACCATCGGCAAATTGTAAAACCCTGACCATGAAAAAAAATACACAAATGATGACCATGATCATCGCCCTAATCTGTGGTTCGCTTTTCAATCCATCGTATGCACAAAAAGTTGTTCAAGTGAAGGATGAACCAAGACATATGCCAGTGTTGCTGAATAAATATGTGCGTGTGATCAATGCAACCATTGAGGATCAGGATACGAGTTTTTTTCATACACATTCAATACCATCTGCTTTTGTATTTCTGACAGACGTGGTATATGACGATCAAAAGCTTGGAGGTGAATGGAAAAAAGCTACATCCAAAAAAGGGTATGCCTGGTATTCATCATTTGTGGACGGACCATCAACCCACCGAGTTGCCGCACCAGAAAATTCAAGGATACATGCATATGATGTAGAGATCCTCTCCGGGTATGAGTTCACCAAAACTGAGAACTGGCAGCCATTGGTAAAGGATACTGTGTTTAACGCAGATAAATGTGTTGGCTACAGATTGGAACTTAATGCACAACATCCCAAATTCGACTTTTCAGGAAGAGGTCCGATCGTTGCTGTTGTGATTTCAGGAGAGGAGGTTGCCGTGGTCCAACCTGAATTCAAATCAAATAAGCTGCTTCATCAGGAAGACTATGGATATCTACGTCCGGATCTTGCCACATCAATAACACTAAAAAAAGGTCAACAGGCAAGTCTGATACTATTTGAGATCAAGTAGCATCAAGACATCAACGAAGCAATGTGATTGTCATATTTATCTTTCCATGTTGAAAGATCACCCCATTGTTGTCCGTTTACTTCAATTGTAGTACCCTTGACCTCTCCCAGCAATTCAAAGGAGGTACCAGAAGCTGAAATATGTTGCTCAAATGAATTTTTCAATGCGGAGGGCACAGATACCACTACCCTGCTTTGCGCTTCACCAAACCAGAAAGCATCAGTACGAATGTCTTTTGCATGCTGAGCAACTGAAAAACCATGCCCACCTACAAATCCACTTTCCAATAAAGTAATAAACAAACCGCCTTCACTGATATCATGTGCAGATGCGATCAGTTTTTTGCTTATCAGCGCTAATACAAGTTGCTGCAGCTTGAATTCCTCGTCCAGATTGAAATACGGAGCAGGTGAATATTCAACACCACAAATTTTATGAAGATACTCTGAGCAGGCTATATCATTCTGAGAAGTACCGATCAGGTAAATAAGATCACCCGCTGATTTAAATCCTAATGTCATTTTTTTATCCTCTGAATCAAGCACCCCAACCATACCAATCGTAGGAGTCGGATACACAGCACCATCAGGATTCTGATTGTAAAAACTCACGTTACCTCCGGTCACAGGTGCATCAAATTTCAAACAAGCCTCACCCATTCCTTTGATCGCATGAACAAATTGGTAATACACTTCAGGGTCGTATGGATTTCCAAAATTTAAACAGTTGGTCACACCAAGAGGAACACCTCCACTGCATACGATATTTCTTGCGGCCTCACTCACCGCGATCATAGCGCCCTTGTAAGGATCTGCATGAACGTATCGACTGTTGCAATCTGTTGTAATCGCCAATGCCTTACCGGTCTCCTTCACCAACACCACTGCTGCATCACTTGGTTGATTCGTGGAAGTGTTACCTGTTCCCACCATGCTGTCATAC
>JBKCFW010000146.1:0-5747 GCA_046303675.1 bacterium | reverse complement strand
GGGTAGATGTCTATGCATCAAAAGCTGGAGGCAAGCATGATATTTACGATTTGCTGTTGTTTAATGACGGACAGGAGCTGATAAAAATGGATATTGATTCAATGGTATCTAAATTGGGAGGACGTGCCACTAGGTTGATTTGTGTTGGAATCCATGCTGGAGAGGATAGGAAACAGGAATATGGTGTTGTTGGTTTCCCGGATTACATGAACCGTGGTTCTAGGGCCAGCAATTATTCAATATTCATATTGGATGAATTACTTCCTCGTTTGCTCAATTACCTGGGTATTGATGCATTCAGGGAAAAGTTTTTTGCAGGATTTTCTTTAGGTGGACTTATGGCATTTGATCTTGTGATCGACAATCCGTTGGAGTTTACTAAATGTGGGGTCTTTTCGGGTGCTTTCTGGTGGCGATCTACGCCATTGGGTACTGATTATGTTGATGATATTCACAGGATCATGCATGCTAAAGTCAGAACGAAAGCATACTCATCTGGGCAACAATTCTTTTTTCAGGTTGGAGCACTGGATGAGTTAGCAGATCGGAATAACAACGGGGTCATTGATGCGATCGATGATACGCTTGATCTAATGCGTGAGCTGGAGCAAATTGGTTATCATAAAGAAAATGAGCTGCATTATCATGAAATAAAAGATGGAAGACATGATGCTGAAACATGGGGTAGGGCTATGCCATTATTTTTGGATTGGCTGTTGAGATAAAAAACAAAGAGCACCTCAATAGGTGCTCTTTGTAATATTGAGAAAAGGTAACTTTTATTTTACACTAAATCCAATTTCAGCATTTTCCCATTTAAGAAGTACTTTACCATCAGCAATTTCAAATTTCAGAGTTTCAGTGAAAGATGATGAAGTCCCGGGTTTTACATTAACCCTTAATGCATCATCTTCTTGCTTGTAACTATAGGCACCCCATTGTTTGGCATTTTTACTGAAAATGATCGTCCATTCTTTTGCTTCAGGGATGGTAAATAGAGCATATTCTCCTTTTGGAAGTGACTTTCCTTCAACTTTGATGTCCTGATCTACTTTAAATGTCGTTGCGTCATTGGCTCCTGTTCTCCATACTTTTCCGTAGGGTACCAATTCGCCCCATATTTTCCTTCCTTTTACAGATGGAGCACCGTAGCTGATCGTGATCGTTGCGTTACCAACTTTACCAGTTGTAGTGGTAGCGGGACTTGCTTTTCCGTTCTGTGCACACGCAGTGATCACAGTAGAGGAAAGCAGTAGAAACAATGTGCTGTACAAAATTGTTTTCATGGCTTTTTTGTTTTAAACAAGTTATGAAAGAAATGGTTCAGAATTGCAATTGACGTTTATAGAGTTGAACTGTATTTTCAAGTCCATAGTAAAGTGCATCACAGATCAAAGCGTGTCCGATACTTACTTCATCTATTAAAGGAATTTGTTTGATAAGATATCCAAGGTTATTAAGGTCGAGGTCATGGCCTGCGTTTAATCCAAGTCCAAGTGAATTAGCAACCCTTGCTGCTTCAACATAGGGTTGAATTGCTTTTTCCTTGTCAATTGAATATTTACTTGCGTAAGACTCTGTGTACAATTCAATTCTATCAGTTCCCGTCTTGGCTGCCCCTTCTATCATTTTTGGATCAGGGTCACAGAAAATGCTTGTTCTGATGCCTGCCGACTTGAAAGTGGCAATGATATCAGTAAGATATTGTTGGTGAGTGATGGTATCCCATCCATGGTCTGATGTGATCTGTCCCTCAGTATCGGGAACCAGTGTAACCTGATGTGGTTTTACTTCGAGTACCAGTTTAACAAACTTTTCCTCCTTGCAATTTCCCTCGATGTTAAATTCTGTTGATATGGTCTTTTTTAACTCATAAACATCAGCGTATCGTATATGACGCTCATCTGGTCTTGGATGCACCGTTATTCCTTCAGCACCAAAGCGCTCAATGTCCAGGGCTGTTTTGATCACGTCTGGATTATTGCCTCCACGGCTATTTCTCAACGTGGCAATTTTGTTGATATTGACGGAGAGACGTGTCATGAGGGGTTTATTTGTTGATTCGTTGATTTGTTTAGTGAGGTAGATACTTTTGAGTATTCGGATATTCTATTACCTGTATAAATAACCATGATATCTGCATGATTCAATGAAGCAACCAATAGGCCTACTAAATCAACAAATCAACGAATCAACGCATCAACACCTAAACATTACTAGTATCTATACGAATCCGTCTTAAACGGACCATCTTTAGGTATACCAAGATACTCAGCTTGTTCGGTAGTTAGTTCATCCAGCACAACACCAATTTTAGAAAGGTGCAAACGCGCAACTTTTTCATCAAGATGTTTGGGAAGTACGTATACTTTGTTATCGTAGTTTTTGTGATTTTTCCACAATTCGATTTGGGCAAGTGTTTGGTTCGTAAATGAATTACTCATTACAAAACTTGGATGTCCGGTTGCACAGCCAAGGTTTACAAGTCGGCCTTCTGCAAGCAGGATTATATCTTTCCCATCTACATTGTAGATATCGACCTGAGGTTTGATTGTGTCTTTAGCATGTCCATAATTAGTGTTTAGCCAGGCAACATCGATCTCAATATCAAAGTGTCCGATATTACACACAATCACCTTGTCTTTCATCGCCTTGAAATGCTCTCCGGTGATGAGATCCCTACAGCCGGAGGCGGTAACTACAATATCTGCTTCCTTTACTGCATCGATCATTTTTTTCACTTCAAAACCATCCATTGCAGCCTGAAGCGCACAGATCGGGTCAATTTCAGTCACAATAACGCGACATCCTGCACCGGCAAGTGAGGCTGCAGATCCCTTACCCACATCACCATATCCACCTACAACTGCAACTTTACCAGCTAACATCACATCAGTCGCCCTTCTGATCGCATCAACCAGTGATTCTTTACATCCGTATTTGTTATCAAATTTTGATTTTGTAACGCTGTCATTCACGTTGATTGCAGGCATCGGGAGGGTACCTTTTGCAACACGCTCATAAAGTCTATGAACACCGGTGGTTGTTTCTTCAGAAATTCCTTTAACATGCTGAACGAGTTCAGGATACTTATCCAGCACCATATTGGTGAGGTCACCACCATCATCCAGAATCATGTTCAAGGGCTTATCAGCTCCTCCGAAGAACAAGGTTTGCTCAATGCACCAATCGGCCTCCTCGATACTCTGACCTTTCCAGGCGAATACCCCAATACCTGCAGCAGCAATTGCCGCGGCGGCCTGGTCTTGGGTCGAGAATATATTACAAGAGCTCCATTTTACTTCGGCTCCAAGGGCAATCAATGTCTCGATCAGCACGGCAGTCTGGATGGTCATGTGCAGACAACCTGCAATTCTCGCCCCTTTTAGAGGTTGGGAGGGGCCATATTCTGCACGAAGTGCCATTAGTCCTGGCATTTCAGCCTCAGCAAGTCTGATTTCCTTGCGACCCCATTCTGCCAGGGTGATATCTTTTACTTTATAAGGAAGGGAAAAATCCAGTTGAGTGTTAGCGATGGTAGACATGGTGTGTAAATTTTTCGCAAAGTTAGTCCATATCACCCAAAAAACATCGGTTATAGACTGTTTTGCGCTAGGTTTAGCACCATAATATAGTCATCCATGACAAACCCTTTGCCAATATCTATTTTGACCTCTTTTTCTACCTGAAAACCAAGGTGTTTGTAAAATGAAACAGCTTGATTCTTCTTATTGACGTTTAGTTCAAGCTCAGTACCTCCTTGTTGAATGGTGTCATGGCAGATATGCTTTACTAAGCTTTTACCCAGTCCCATGCCATGGAGATTGGGTCTTACATAAAGTTTATGAAGGCGGTATCGCTCAGGTTCAGATTCAGATTTGATAGAGTAGGAGGCAAATCCCGCGGCTTTTCCCTCTATTTCGAGTAAAATGAAACTATGTCCCTGGGTAATGAGCTGGTCCTCGAGGGAGGAGTTGCTATACATTATCTCAAGCATGTAGTCGATCTGCTCCGATGAGATCACACTTGGGTAGACCTCATGCCAGATCTCATGGCTTAGCTCCTGGATCAGGGAGATATCTTCCAAAGAAGCAGGCCTTATTGTTACATGCATAATTAGTAGTGCTTGAATCCTTTGAGGAGCCAGCGAGGGCCTAAAATTAAATCCTTTTTGAACGATTACCTTGAAGTTTTATCGGTTTGGTTTTGTATGACAGGAGTGAGAGCTTTCTTGAAAGGGTATTGAAGTGTGAAAATTGACTTTACAGTAGCTCCAAAATATAAAAAGTTATTAACTAATTGAATTACAATACAAATTATGTTTTACATAAAGTATCACTTAATATATGGTTATAAATATATTTATTCCTTTGTGGCGAGAAAAACGATGCAGAGCTTCATTTTGACAAGATGTCATGCAAAAGCCAGGTTTTTTTGAGCAAAATATACTAAATATATTGTTGATATAAATTACATATAGTGTTATAAATCAATATTTAAAGTGATATATAAATGTTAAAAAATAAGGCTTTAAAGTGCTCTTTTTTTATCAAAATTCGAGGAAAATCTTGATTTAGGCTTAAGAATACCTGAAGTAAGGCTTTAGGTATGTTTGTTACAGATAATGATGTATTACATAACGGTTAAGAATACAATAAATGGAACTTGTTCTAGGAAAAATGTTGGCTTTTCAGAAATACAAATGGGTCCAGGTGAAGTTAATCTCCTGAACCCATTTTGGTTGGTAGAAGGTCGTATTGGTCAACCTTCATTAAAGATTTTAGGCATTTATGAACAATTCCTCTTTTCTTCTTCTTACTTTGATTGCATTTGCCAGGTAGTCATTTTCTGCATCCCGATAGCCAAGTGCCAGGATACATACCGAGCTCAATCCTTTTTTGTCCAATCCCAGCACTTCATCAACGCCAGCAGGATTGAAACCTTCCATGGGAGTAGAGTCGATTTCTTCCAGCGCTGCAGCCGCCAGTCCAAATCCAAGAGCTATATAAGCTTGTTTTGATGCCCAAATGTGCAGATCAGCTGCAGATGTATTTTCAATTTTGCCTTTTATCGCAGCTGAAAAGTCAGCCAATGCCTCAATTGGTAGGTTTCTGGTAGATGCTATTTCTGCCATATATTGATCCACATGCTCGCTTTTAATGTTTTTCCATGGGGCAAAAACCAGAAGAGCAGATGACTCAGTGATCTGAGGTTGGTTATAGCAGTGAGGGAGTAGTGCTGTTTTAACAGCAGGATCGGTCACAACGATTATAGAATAGGGCGTTAATCCGAATGAACTCGGTGCAAGTTGAACAGCCTCCAGGATGTTGTCTAACTGTTCTTGTGGGATCTGTTTTCCATTCATTCTTTTGGTAGCATAACGCCATTGGAGGGCCGAGATAAAGTTTGTGTTTGTCATATTCAATGTTTGAACATTAAAGTTAAAAATAAATTGAATACCAGCAAAATATTTTCAATTTTCGCCCTATATTTGCACCCCGTTTAGGGAGTTTAGCTCAGCTGGTTTAGAGCATCTGCCTTACAAGCAGAGGGTCGGCGGTTCGATCCCGTCAACTCCCACAGACGGTCACTAATTGGTGACCTTTTTTTATTTGGGCAATGGATTAGGCTAATACAGAACGGGTCGCGGTTCCCTGCCTGCCGGCAGGCAGGGAACCCGTCAACTCCCACGGAAGGTCACTAATTGGTGACCTTTTTTTATTTGGGCAATGGATTAGGCTAATACA
>JBKCFW010000145.1:0-4051 GCA_046303675.1 bacterium | reverse complement strand
GGGTCTGTTTGACCATATGCACTAACCCAAGATTGATAAAAATCAGATGTAATCGCTGGTCCGTCAGTACCATTGGCACCTGTGTAAGCAGCAAGTGGACGCTGGTCACCTGACAATGAGAAATAAGCAAGACGATTGTGTCCGTTCAACTCTGCTCTTTGATCAACAGCAAAGATCAATTCCTTATTGGTGTGGTTATCGCTATTAAATACTGACCAGTAATCAGCTGCTAGAGCGAATTGATTTGAAGAGATGATTCTGTTGGTGTAATCGATCACCTTATCCATGTCTGCGTTGTCGAAGGTAAAAGTGCTAGCGTATCTGTCGCGATAAACTGCTGCATTCAAATGTAACCTTGCCAACAACCCCCATACTCCTGCTTTGGTGATACGACCAGGTCCAGTTGTGTTATCTAACAAAGGCTCTGCTTCAAGAAAAATCTGCTCAAGATACTCAACTGCTTCTGCTCCGCGAAGAATGGTTGAGGTAGCACCCGGATCTTCTTTTTTAAACACAATACCCCAAAGGTCGAATATCACCATGTTGAAATAACCATACATCCCTTTGGCTTCTGCGAGGTATTTTGGTGCTTCAGGATCTTTACTATTTGAAAGCTGGCTGATAGCAGATACAGCACGAGATAAACTTGGGGTCAGATCGTCCCAAACTTCTCTAACCGCAACATTTTCAGGGGTTGTTGCATGACGATGAAGATCAATAAACTTGTTGTTATCCCCCCAGTCGGTTCCGCCTCTGTAAGGTAGTATCGCTTCATCAGTGGTGATCTCCTGCAAGGTGAAATAACGTGTGTGCTGATAAAGATTTGGTAGTAGTGCATAAACAGGTGCAATCGTTCCATCAGCAATTTGTTTTTCTGTGAGTCCGGTAACGGATGCTTCATCCAACACCGTTTCCTCGAGCTTGGTGCAACTCTCGGTAAGAAGTATTCCTGCAAATAATGTAAGCAGTATTAATATTCTATTTTTCATATTTCTAGATTTAGAAAGTTAAGTTTAATCCAAAGATGATAGATCTTGCCTTAGGATAACTGAGCATATCAACACCATAAGAAGTAATACCGTTGATTTGTCTGTCAGCATTTACCTCAGGATCGTATCCGTCATATTTAGTAACCACAAACAAATTTTGTCCTGTTACGGAGAATCTCAGTCCAGAGATCCACTTGCCGATAGCAGAAGAGCGTGTGTTGATGCTGTAGCCAATCGCAAGGTTATTTAAGCGAAGGAATGCACCATCTTTAAGATATCTCGAAGAGACAGGTGCTGAGTTAGTCGCAGATTCACCTGGGGTAGAAAGCGCTTCAGCAGTACTGTTCACACCTTTTGATAACCTCAATTTATAGAAGTTTGCATTTGCTGTATTGTCATAGATCTTGTTACCTGAAACACCATTAAAATTCACAACCATATCAAATCCTTTATAATCAAAGCTTCCGAAGAAAGCATAGATCACTTTAGGAAGTGCATATCCCATTGGCAACCTGTCTTTGTCATTGTTCTGTCCATCGCCATTCGCATCTTTGAATACATTCATGCCATTCGCATCAACACCAGTCCATTCTCTTAAAAAGAAAGTACCGATCGGTTGTCCGCTAACGTAACCGTTCACGGTTGCGTTACTCAAACCAGGACCAGAAGCAGAACCAGAAGTGATCACAGAGTATGGAGAGTTGTTCACGATGTTATCCAGGAATGATACGTTACCTCCAAATGAATATCTCAATCCTGAAGCAGTAGTTTTCTTATACTGAAGATCAATCTCCAAACCAGTATTTACGATGGTCATATCTTTTACGTTGGTCCAAACACTGCTTGCAGGCTGGATAGGATCGGCTGGAACAACTTCAAGAAGAATGTTGTTGGAAACCTTTCTGAAGTAATCGATAGATCCGGAAAGTGCTCCCTTGAAGAATCCGAAGTCTAATCCAACGTTGGTTTGTGTTGAAACCTCCCACTGTATGTCTGGATTAGCCAACCTGGAGTAGGTAATACCTGCAGGGAAGGTTGCGGTGTTATCCAGGGGATAACTTGCTGTTCCTGAAACCTGTGCAGTGTAAAGAGGCTGTGTAATTTTAGAAGGGATCTCCTGATTTCCTGTTTGTCCCCATCCCGCACGTAATTTCAAATTACTGAAAGGAGAGTTCTTCATGAAATCTTCTTCAGTGATCCTCCAACCGAGCGAAAATGAAGGGAAGTAACCATATTTATTGTTGGCACCAAACTTGGATGATCCATCCATACGGAAGTTAACGGTTGCAAGATATTTATCCTTGTATGCGTAGTTTACACGCGAGAAGAAAGATTGTAACTCATTGTTCACTGCATATCCAGTTGGTTTGTTATTTGCGAGTGTGAGTTCCTGCCCAATACCCGGATTATACATTGGTTCTACAGGAGTGATAGGGAATTTATTGATACTCCAAGAACGTCCTTGCAAAAATATCTCCTGGTAAGAGTGACCACCGAGAGCAGAGATCGAGTGATCCTTCAAATTGAGGTTGTAGGTTAAGTAATTCTCAATCAAGGTATTTCTGTTGATAGAGTTGGTTGTTGAGAATGAACCTAAACTAACAGGAAGCAAGTTTGGAAGTGATTGAAAATCACGGGTTGCTGTAGAATTGTCAACACCAAAGTTCATCTTGTAGCTTAAGCCCTTGAAGAGTTTTAGTGTTGGAGAAATGTTACCGATCACCCTATTGATGGTAGTGATGTCTTTATCTAACTTAAACGTGAGCAACGGATTATTGAACACCTGATATGCAGCGATCTCTCCTGTTTCATCGTAAGCAGGGAAAGTTGGGTTGTTGCTGATTGCATCACCAATCGCAGCGCCAATATTTGGTCTTCTATTCTTTGTGACGTTTGCACTCAGGTTAACATCAACGATCAATCGGTCATTCAAAAACTTCTGCGTTGCATTGAATCTTCCTGAATATCTGTCAAGGTCATTTGTTTTAATGATACCCTGTTGCTTTTGAAGTCCGAATGAAGCAAAATAAGTGAGCTTGTCTGCACCACCACTCATGGTCAGGTTATGATTTTGGGTGTAGGCAGTACGAGTGATAACTTTCTGCCAATCAGTTTCTGCACCCTTGTCATCAAGTACTCCCCCCAAGGCAACCACTTCCTTTCTAAATTGATCAGCACCGAAGACGGGCAACATTCTTGAGATCTCGGAGACAGCGAGACTTGAGCTGTAGTTCATCGTAGATACACCTGCTTTACCCTTTTTTGTAGTGATCAAGATAACACCATTCGCACCACGCGCACCATAGATCGCCGTAGCAGATGCATCTTTCAACACGTCCATTGATTCAATATCTGCTGGGTTGATAAAGTTCAGCGGATCTCCACCACCAGTGCTGGAGTTATCGAGCGGTAATCCATCCACAACAAACAACGGTGTACTTCCAGTTCTCAAACCACCAGGTCCACGTATTGTGATCCCTTGCGCACCACCCGGCTCACCACTTGCAGAAGTTACATTCACACCCGCAACTTTACCTTGAAGGAGTTGTTGAGGGGCATTGATAATACCTCTGTTAAATTGTTCAGCTGCAACTGTTTTCACAGCACCGGTTACATCTTTTTTACGCTGAGTACCATAACCAACAACTACAACTTGAGTAAGCTCAGAGCTTGAAGATTGTAATGTGATGTTGATAGCCGTTCTGTTGCCAACTACAATTTCCTGATCTGCAAATCCAACGAAGGATATAACAAGAACAGTTTTGTCGTCTGGAACAGATATAGAATAGTTACCAGAAGCGTCAGAGAGCGCAGTTACAGATGATCCTTTTACAGAGATGCTCGCTCCTGAAAGCGCTGCGCCGGAGGCGTCAGTGATTCGGCCTTTGACGATCTTGTCGAAGGCATTTGAACTTATACCAGTTGTGCCAGCAGCAAACGATGGCGACACAGCACTGAAAAGAAGTCCAAGCAACAGCATGAAGGACATAAGTCCGAACCATGCACGGTGTGTTGAAATGATTCTCATGATTAAAATTTTAAGCTAAACTAAAAAAAAGGGG
>JBKCFW010000144.1:0-11494 GCA_046303675.1 bacterium | reverse complement strand
TTGTTTTCACTTTTGAAGGTGAATTCACAGGGATTGACAATATTCTTCTCTTTGCAGGGTCAATTAAATCAAGTGGACTTGGACTGCTTGTTATTGATTGTACTACGTTTACGCGAGTCAGGAAGTCCTGATAATTTCCTAAATACCCATACGCATCGATCAACAACCTAGAGTCAGCCAACAACCCTTTGTAACCAACCTCGTAAGAAGTAACTGCTTCTGGCTTGAAATCACCAAATTGTTGTACAACAAACTGTCCAGCTTGTAGTGCCGTAAGAGAATACACAGGGTTTTGATTAACTCTGTAATAGTCAAGCATTTTGGGAATTCCACCAATCAGTATTGCACCTGCAGCCCTTAAATTGATGTATTGGTATTGATTTGATGGAAAACGATAAGCGGTCTGGTATGATACACGGAGGTTATTGTTTTTGGCCAACTTGATAAGCGCAGTTGCTCTTGGCGTAAATCTTCCTTTAAAGTTTTCGTTCTTATCATATCTTCCAGATACAGTGAAACGAATTACATCGTTCGCGAAGCCCTTTGACAATTGTAAATAGCTACCGAATTCTGTAATTGGAATTTTTCCTGTAGAATCAGCAAATAAAGTACCCTCAGAATTGAGCAAAAATCTTCTGACGTTTGCGCCGATCAAAATGTCTGCAAATTTGCCAGTAAGGTGACTGAAGTTATACTGACCTTCTGCAGCATAAACATTTGTTCTATCGATCAATCTTCCACCACCTTCAGAGATTGGCTTTGATCTCACAGCATCAAACAACGTATTGAATGCTTGCGACCCAGGTAGTGGTCTTCCAACATCTGCAGCAGTCCTCGCTTGGTTGTGCGCATCTATGGATGTTAATCCTGCTAACCTGCCGCTTAGATAAGCCTCTCCATATTGTCTGAACCAGCCATTGGTTGGATCTGATGAGCTCTTCCAGGCTTCGTTGAAAAGACGAGTAGTGATCGTGGTATTGTAAGTTTCTCCGGCATTTTCCTGTGTAGTATATCCTCTGAGGAACCAATTTTTACTCTTCAGCTCAACCTTGTATTGTCCCATTTTCAGATTCAACAAATTATAACGCTCAGTAGCTGTGTACACAGTATTACCTGTTCCCCAGAAACCAGAGACGATTGCTTCAAGTGAATTTGATATCTTGTAATTCAATGAACCACCGATTTTGAAATTTACAGTATTAGGATTGGTAACATCCCTTTCATGATAACCAGTTCTGGAGACCATTGAATCTGGTTGTGAAAGTAAACCATTAATAAAGGGCGAAAGAAAAGGAGCAGCTGTCTGAATACCTCTTAAAACGGCATTGATGCTACCACTGGTTTCATCACCATACATATTCATTCCATCATAGTTAGGATCAGTTTCACGGGTTCCAGGTATAATTTTACCCAATTGTGTACCTGATCTGAGCACATTGCGCTCATCCCCGGCAAGCCAGTCTTTTGCCTGGATCATTCCGCCAGTGATCTTGAAAGCAAATTTTTCAGATACCTTATGGGCAAATCTAAAGTCATAATTATAATAAGGTGATGGATCACGGTATTTGCCATCGACATGCATCATTCCATTTTTAGCCTGGAAGGAAAAACCTTGGTATTTGAATGGATCTTTGCTATTGATCAACATAGTTCCATTCATACCACCCGGACCATAAAGCGCAGATGACGCACCTTGAAGCAGTTCCATGCTTTCAACATCCAACTCACTTAGACCAATTATGCTACCCACCGAGAAGTTCAAACCAGGCGCCTGGTTGTCCATTCCATCTACAATCTGTGTAAATCTTGTGTTACCACTACCAGCAAAGCCTCTCGTTGTAACGGTTTTAAAGGTTAAACTCGACGCAACCAAATCAACACCTTTCAAATTCGCTGCTACATCAAAGTAGTCTGCACTCGGGGCATTTCTGAGCATAGCGTTGTTCACCCGCTCAATAGAAACAGGAGACTCCAACAACCTTACGGGAGTTCTTGTTGCTGAAACAACTACCTCCTGACCCAATGTGCTTGAAGACTGAAGTGATACATCAGGTAATTTACCTGCTGCTGAAACAACGACTTCTGAGAATTCATAGCCTACTGAGGAGAAAATTAAGGTAATTGGAAATTTAGTGGATGAAGGTAAAGTAATAGAGAAGTTACCTTTCGAATCGGTAAAAGTACCAAGATCGGTTCCTTTAACCAGGACTGAGACTGCACTGAGGTTTTCACCTCCTTGTGAAGCTTTTACTTTACCATTTACTGATAAGTTTTGTGCACTTAACAGGGTTGGAAGTATCGATAGCAGGAAACCTGCAACGAGAATACATCTTTTCATAAGCAAAAAGTTTTGGATCAATTTGAGAACAAATTATGCAATGTTCCTATTAAAAAAAAAATTAAAGTTTAAAACTTGCCTTGGTTATGTCTTGTAAAATTGGAAGTATGACGGCCTGTAGTTATTTTAGTGCCATGAAAACATTCAATTTTCCAAAGCAGACCGCTTTCTATTCTGGGAAAGTAAGAGATGTATATACCATTGATAATAAATACCTTGTAATGGTTGCCAGCAACAGGATTTCAGCTTTTGATGTGATCCTGCCACGTCCAATACCCTTTAAAGGGCAGGTATTGAATCAGGTTGCAGCACATATGTTAAACAAAACAAAGGACATTTGTTCAAATTGGCTTATTAAGGTACCAGCTCCACATGTCTCAATTGGCTACAAGTGTGAGCCCTTTAAGATTGAAATGGTAGTGCGTGGGAATCTGGTTGGACATGCCTGGCGCACCTATCAGGGTGGAAATCGGCAGTTATGCGGACAAACAATGCCCGAAGGCCTGAAAGAAAATGACCTTTTCCCTACTCCCTTGATCACACCAACCACTAAAGCTTCAACTGGTCATGATGAAGATATTAGTGAAGAACAAATACTTTCCCAGGGTCTTGCTACAAAAATTGAATGGGAGCAACTGAAGTCAATCACATTAGGCCTCTTTGAGAGAGGAAAACAACTAGCAACTGCTCAAGGCTTGATATTGGCTGACACAAAATATGAGTTTGGAAAACTTGATGGCAGGATTGTCTTAATGGATGAAATACATACACCTGACTCGTCAAGATATTTCTATGCTGAAGGATTTGAAGAACGACAGGAAAAAGGCGAAAGGCAACTTCAACTCAGTAAGGAATTTGTCAGAGAATGGCTTATGGCGAACAACTTTATGGGGAAAACAGGCCAGATTGTTCCTGAAATGTCAGATGAATGGATATCAGTCATTTCAGGTCGCTATATTGAGCTCTATGAGAAATTGATTGGAGAGAAATTTGTACCCATGGAAGCTGATGATCAATCAACCTTTGATCAAGTGATGGAAGCGTTGGACAAACTCCCATAAATGGATACAATCTTTGAATAAAGGGTATTATTTTCCTAATGACCTCATTCGGTCACGTGACTTATTAAAAATATTTTTCCCTTTATCAATTCCTTTACGAAGTTCCTTTTGTTCGGCTGGGTCAAGATGAATAAAATCTTTGCATTCTTTGCTACAGCAACCCTCTAGCTCTTGACTACACTTATCACATTGAATAAACAACAAGTGACAACTGGTGTTTTCGCAGTTAACATGTACATCGCATGATGTGCCACAAATATGACAGTGTGCAATTATATCCTCTGAAATCCGTTCACCTAAACGTTCATCAAAAACAAAATTTTTACCAATAAAGTGATTGTCCAATTTTTGTTCCCTAACCTGGTTGATATAATTGATGATTCCACCTTCCAGATGAAATACATTTTTGAAACCATTGTGTAACATCCAGGCACTTGCTTTTTCACATCGTATGCCCCCGGTACAGTACATGATGATATTTCTGTCTTTATTTTCTTTGAACATATCAACTGCCATAGGTAACTGTTCACGGAAAGTATCGCTGGGTATTTCCTTTGCTGTCTTAAAACGTCCTACTTCATATTCATAATGATTCCGCATGTCGATCACCATGGTTGAGGGATCTTCAACAAGTTTATTAAATTCAAAGGCATTTACATATTTTCCTTTGTTTAACATCGAGAAACTTTGATCCACAATGCCATCAGCCACGATTTTATTTCTGACTTTTATATCAAGTACGTAGAAAGAATTTCTGCTTTCCTCTACCGCTTTGTTTAATCTGAGTCCATCAAGTTGGGGAAAGCTGTAAATGAACGACTTAAGTTCATTGAATTTCTCAACTGGGCAGCTGATCTGTGCATTGATGCCTTCTTGAGCAATGTAAATTCTACCGAGAACATCCAATTTCAGCAATGACTTGTACAAATCATTTCTAAACTGTTCTGGGTTTTCAATCTGAAAATAACAATAAAATGAAAGTGTATATCTGGGCGTTTTGTCATTCTTTGCCCTTTCTTTGAGCTCTTGTCTTGAAACTCGATTGTGCAATGTTGCCATAAAAAATGATTTTAATTCCTCTATATGGAACCCCGTTTGCATGACGGGCAAAATCCAAACATGGCAAAATTAGTCAATTTGACTTTGTCTTTCGATAAAACAATTTGAATTTGAAATAAAAAACAATGATGTTTTATTTTTTAAAAACGATTGACATTGTTCTCGCTGTGAAAGCAGATAGCCCTGTTGTAATACCCCCGATCAATGCAGTCAGTAAGATAAGTAAAAGGTGATCATTGTTCTTGATCACCAATAGGGCGATCCTTTTCGCAAGAATATGGTCATTTGCATAACTGATATACAATGCCATAGATCCCCAAAGAATAAAGACACCCAGAAAAGAAGATAAAAAAGCTAAAAATTTATGTTGAGGGATAAAAAAACCGGTAAGGAACCCAGCAACAGCAATACTCCACCACGGAAGAAATAAGCCTAGAGAAAAAGCAATAGCAGCAGAGAGTATTATTGAAACATAAAATTTCATGTGTTATTATTTAATTTATGCTGGTTTGAAACTCATTTTCCATTTGATCCTTTTATCATTTTTATCCTCTTTGGTCATGAACCATATTGTATAATACTCACCCTTGGCCCATGTATCAATGAAATTATCATAATAAAAACTTCCCGGGTTTCCACTTTGACCTCCTGGATAAACTCCGTAAGCGTTTGTAGGAGTAGTAAGTTCCACGACCATTTTCCAACTTGGCCCATGATCGTGTTGGGTTGCATTGATGATACCATGTCCCCCACCAATTTCCAATCCACTTCGTGCAAAAGGTAAAGTGTTGGTCTTCAATAAATGATATACAGTTGTATTTTTAAAAACTGACCATTCAAGTTTGTTTTCTTTTTCCAACTCACTAAGTTTGACCGAGGCCTTTTTGAGGGCAGATGTCACTTGATAGATAAGATCCTCCCTTTCAGGTGTATTGATGTTGTCTATAAACTTAAATGAACTGTCTCTTTGGAGTCCTTCAAGTAGAACGAATTTTTCAGGCTTTATCACCGGAATCTTATCACGCAAGAGGTCATCATTAAAAACATTGTTATACAACGAATCCCACCATGCATTAAAACACACGACACCTTTTTCATTAGGGTTATTACTAAGGTCCCATTCTTCAACAATAGTAAGATATTTATTCTCAGATGATGATAGTGTAGTACGATCAATATTATTCATCAAAATAGGCCTGGCCAGTTCTGCGAATACATTATAGTTATTGTTCTGTAAGGATTTCATGTCATCTGCAGTAATGTTATACATCTCAGACAATTTTCGGTTGATCGTAATTGGGCGGTACACCTCATAGCTGCCTGGAATGAAATAAGGATACGTTGAATCAGCAACTCGTTGATTGGCACTGCTCACAAAACCATCAACAGGATTGAAACTGTTGGGGTTTTCAAGGAAAGGGATATATCCTTTCCACATATACGAGCTATCATAACCCGGCATCACAAATAATCCCTGATCCTTCCAGCGAAGCGGGAAAGTAGCTTGCTGCCATAGTGCAATATCACCTGCCTTGGATGCAAAGATCATGTTTTGTCCAGGGGCATTAAAAAACTGAATAGCATTGAGATAGTCGTCATAGTTTTTTGCCTTATTCAGCAGCAACCACATTTTAAGTACGTTTGAAGAGTCATGTGCAACCCATCTAAGCGCATATGCTTTCTCTTCAGTAAGATCAGTTTTAAAGCTTTTATCGTAGACGACTGGTCCGAATACTGTATAAGCAACAGTATCTTGAATGACGACGTTATTTTTTACTTTTATATCCTCAATACGTTGCTCAGTTCTTTTCCATTCATTGTTGAAGAAATACTCTTCTTTTAAATGATCTTTAAAACGTATCTCATAATAATCTTTTACATCACGACCAGCGTTTGTGAAACCAAAGGCAATACTGTCATTAAAGCCAATAACGACACCGGGTATTCCAGGGAATGAAACACCATAGGAATTATATTCAGGAGTTTGTATCTGTATCTCGTACCAGATTGAAGGTAGGGTAAGGTTCAGGTGTGGGTCATTACAAAGAATAGGTTTACCACTTTCTGTTTTTGTTCCTGAAACTGCCCAATTGTTACTTCCATTGGAAGGATCTGGCTTGAACTCCTCGGTGAAGTGGATGGTATCCTTCCTTTTGAAATAAAGCGAATCTACGGTTGAAGGAGGTGCTAGTGCGATCTCAGGCGAGGCATATGCTGTTCCCTTTGGAATAACAGGATATAGTGAATCGGGCAGGTCTGAGTAAAGTAATCGAAAGTTTTCTTCTCCGAGAATTTTTAATGCATTGGTAAATTCGAGATCTCGATCGTATCCAGCCAATGTATTCGTCATTTGTTTGATGAACAAAGCAGATTTCAGGTTTGACCATTGTTCAGGTTGATATCCGAGCAGTTTATATTCTACAGGGAGTTCACTACTGCTCAGTTGAGCAATAAAATGATTGACGCCGGCAGTATAAGCATCCAGTGCTTGTTTGGTATCATTATCCTTTTCCATTTCTCCTAAAGCATTTTCAGCTGCGAACACCATCCCAAGTCGTCTCTGAGTTCTATCAAAATTTATGGCCTTATCGCCAACAATTTCACTGATTCTACCAGCTGCAGCATGTGTTTGAAATTCCATTTGCCAGAGCCTGAATTTTGCATGAAGGTATCCTTGTACAAAAAAAGCATCATGGTTATTTGAAGCAATGATATGAGGAACTAGCCGTTCATCGAAAAATACCTCTGTTTCCGTCTGTACATTTTCTGTCTTGACGTTGAGATCAAAACTTGCGTCCGTGGATTCTGCATTTTGCCAAATGCCTTCTTGCACACTCAAAAAGCTACCAAGAGGTATAGGTAAAACTTCTCTTGTACCCAATACATACATCAAAGCAATATTGAGAGTAAGAGAAAAAACAAAAAGAAGGTATTTCATATGTTTTGATATACGATGAAGTTAAGAATTAAATTTAGAAGTTTATTTGTGCATCACTTCTCAAGTTTATTTAAAAGCTAGTTAAAATGAGTAAGTTCTTTTGAAAAATCAAGTTCCGGGAATCTGTTTGACAGATCGATCGTTATATTTCTAAATTTAGTAATAAATTTTTGATGTTCCGTGGAATTTGGATGCATTGGTTTATGGATCATTGCCGTATTCAGTTGTTCTATTTCTTTCATAACTTCTCTTGTTTTTCCATCGATATACGAGGTTGCGAATTTCTCCCAAACATATTTTGTAGCAAGGTAATTTGGATGAACCATGTCTTCAGCAAAGAATCGATAATCCCTCAGGTCATCGATGATGAGTTCATACGCGGGGAAATAAAAACAATCAGGAATTTCCTGAGAGATCTTGTCCACAGCATGAATAAGAACTGCCTTGCTTCTGTTGTTTTCAACAAAACCATCCCGGAGATGTCTTACTGGACTGATGGTAAATATAACTTTGATATCCTTATTGAATATCTGCAAATGATCAAATAGAGATCTAAAGCCACGTATTATTTCAATTGGTTCAAGCAGGCGTTTTGAAAAATGAGTCGCTGGTAGTTTATGACAATTGGCAACAATTTCCTGATCCTCTTTTTGATATACAAATGCAGAACCTAAAGTGATAAATAACCAATCAGCATTTTTTAATACTTCATGAGCTAGTTGTATTTGTCCGATCATACCAGATAATGCATCACTTTTAACTTCATGGCTATGACTTGAATGAAAATGCCAATTATTCCACAATCCATTTTGAAAAAAAAGATCATTATCAATCGGCATATCAAGACCGATGTAACTTTCTATTGCTTTGAAAATACTGATAGGGTTAAACAAAGTACCATTTGGATTCTGAACAGCTGAAAATTTATATTGATTCAATTGGGCATGCATATGCTCAGTGAAACAAGATCCTATCAACAAGATCTTGTCGTTGATATCAATTTTCTTTTCTGGTGAAATCGGAGTATGTTCCAGACGAAATTCCATATATCCTGGTTGTAAGTGATTACATCAACATCCGTTGTTTACATGCCTCAAATAATGCAATTCCGGCAGCTATGCCAACATTCAGGGAGTCGAATTGTCCAGCCATTGGGATTGTATAATGCAGATCTGCTGCTTTTGAGATATAAGGCTGTATGCCTTTATCTTCACTGCCTACTACAATGCAAGATGGTTGTTTAAAATCTACTTCAAACACTTTAGCATTTGCACTCATTTCCGATGTAAAAACTAGAATTCCATTAAGGTGAAGCGTATCAATTGCCTTTAGCAGGCTATTCACCCTGCATACCATTATCTTCTGTAAAGCACCCGCTGATGATTTCAAAGCATCTTCATTGATTGCCCCAATCCCTTTATCAGGTATGATCATGATCTGTGCACCGCAGCAGAGTGCTGTTCTGGCGATCGCACCAATATTCCTTACATCGGTAACTCCATCCAACATGATGAAAAGTGGAAGCTCTCCCCTGCTAACAACATGATCAATGGATTGTTGTAGATCAAAAAATTGAATGATGCTGTTTACACCTATAACTCCCTGATGATTATAGCGGGTCATTGAATTCAATTTCTCAATAGGAACCACATTTATCGGTATTTGCAATTGTTGTGCCAACAGTTTTATTTGTTCAATTCCTTCTCCACCAGCATTCTTTTGTATGTAGATGCGTTCAATCTGATCTCCATTTTTAAGTGCTTCAATCAGTGGCTGACGGCCTATGATATTTGTTGAACTATTTCTCATCGTACCCAATTGTTTTCGAGCATCATTATTTTTAAACGCATTATCGCTGCAACAGTAATAGAATCTGTTATTTTATGTTCGATGATCATTTGATACGCTTCATCAATATTCATCTTAGTAATGGTCAGCTTTTCGGTTTCTTCAGGTTCTGGTTCTTCCTGAATTAGCCTGGTGGCAAGATAAACAATTGCATGTTCATCAGATACTGAATTTGAAAGATGCATTTCAAGAATTTTTTCCCAGTGTGCTGCAATTAAGCCGGTCTCCTCTTTTAATTCTCTTTTTGCAGATTCAAGTGGGTCAATCCCTAAATCACCCCCACCCTCAGGGATCTCAATACTATACTTATTCAATGGAAATCTGAACTGACCAACCATGTAAATAGAACCATCAGCATCGATCGGCAGGATACCAATGGCAATGTTTTTATAATGAACTTTGCCATAAATACCTTCTTTGCCAGAGGGATTGATAACCTGATACTCGGTAACTTTTATCCATGGATTCTCATACTCCACAGATTCCCCTTTGATAATCCAGTTGTTGTAATCCTTATTCATATGACAAAAATAAATAAACCCTCCAACGTGGAGGGTTTATGATTTTCTTCATGCAACAGCGTAATTATAATTTAAAAGCAGATTTGACTTTGGCAACATAATCAAGTTTTTCCCAAGTGAATAATTCAACTTCTACTGTTTTTTTACCTCCTCCTGGTTGATGGAATGATTTTTTAACAACCTCATTTTTTCTTCCCATATGACCATAAGCTGCTGTTTCCTGATAGATTGGGTTTCTGAGTTTAAGCCTTGTTTCGATAGCATAGGGTCTCATATCAAAAAGCTTCTCTATCTTTTTGGCAATCTCACCATCAGTCATCTTTACGTTGGATGTACCATAGGTGTCTACAAAAATTCCCATAGGCTGTGCAACGCCAATGGCATAAGAAACTTGTACAAGCATCTCACTGGCAATCCCAGCAGCCACCATATTCTTTGCAATATGTCTTGCCGCATATGCAGCGCTTCTGTCAACTTTTGAAGGATCTTTACCACTACAAGCACCACCTCCATGTGCTCCTTTCCCTCCGTAGGTATCAACGATAATCTTTCTTCCTGTCAAGCCCGTATCTCCATGTGGACCACCAATTACAAATTTCCCAGTTGGATTGATATGGTATTTGATGCCATTGCCAAATAACTTCTGAACATCTTTTTTACAAGATGACTTAACCCTTGGAATAACAATATTGATCACATCGTTTTTGATCTTCTCAAGCATCTTTTTGTCGTTTTTTTCAAACTCATCATGTTGAGTTGAAACAACGATGGCATCAATTCGAATGGGAGTGTCGTTATCATCGTATTCAATGGTAACCTGACTTTTGGCATCCGGACGCAGGTAAGGCATTTTACTATTTTTTTCCCTGCGGATTGCGGCGAGTTCAATTAATATTTTATGTGCCAGATCGAGGGCAAGAGGCATGTAATTATCAGTTTCGTTAGTAGCATACCCGAACATCATACCTTGATCACCAGCACCCTGATCTTCTTTCTTCTTTCTTTCTACTCCCCTGTTGATGTCTGCAGATTGTTCATGTATTGCAGATAAAATACCACATGAATTAGCCTCAAACATATACTCACTCTTGGTATAACCAATCTTGGCAATAACTTCGCGAGCAATTTTTTGAACATCAAGTGTACAGTTTGATTTAACTTCTCCGGCCAACACAACCTGTCCAGTTGTAACAAGTGTTTCGCAAGCTACTTTGGCCATGGGGTCGAATGCAAGAAAATTATCGATCAACGCATCAGATATTTGATCGGCTACTTTGTCAGGATGGCCTTCTGACACACTTTCTGAGGTAAAAAGGTATGGCATGTGTTTAGTGTTTATACAAATATATATTGAAAATCAAAGTTTTGAATAGACTACACGCAATTTCATTTTTTTGGTAGGATTAGAATGAATGCCACCACCCAATACAACATGACCTGTTGCGATTGGATTCAATGAAAAAAACGTGAATAAATGACTATATCCAACAAAATAAGGTGCTGTCAGTCTAATTGGATAATTATCAGAATTTCTAGTGACGATATTTTGAAAATATCGAGTAAGGTTAAGGTTATATCGACTTACTGATCTGCTTTCATTATCTGTTACGAGTTTCTTTTCACATCCAAATCTAACCGGCTCAAATTGGCCATTGTTGAAACCATCCAACGTAAAAGGGAAGTATTTGTTACTGGAGGAGTCATAGATCTCAGCATACATGTACTGCGG
>JBKCFW010000143.1:0-2591 GCA_046303675.1 bacterium | reverse complement strand
TTCTTATACTTTTGTGTATGATGATCTGGGTAGACATTCTCAAAAGAATAATAAATATCCAATCCCTCCAATTCAGCATCTACTTGAATGAGCAATTGGCCATCAGCACCTTTGGTCGGTGTGACGATCGCATCATAGAAGCTGACGGCATAGTTAATATCAGACTTGGATAAACGCTTCAAATGCGCTTCGGTTCTGCCGACAAATTGATTCCAGTTTCTTTTTGATTTTTCAGACCACAAGACTTCCGACAAAGCAAAAGAACGTGGCCACAACATATACTCCACCTGGCGGAATGTTGGCACACTTTCGGTCCATAAATTTCCTTGTCCACCAAGTATATAATTCGCATCAACTCCATCAGGAAGTGGCTCGAAATTATATACCGTTTTAAAACGAAGCATGCTGTATGTCGGTGGTTCTATTGCAGGATCACCCTGATATAGATCCAGATATGCGTAGTCGGTCGGACTCATCACCACATGATGTTTTTCCTTTGCAGCTTCAATACCACCACTCATACCTCTCCAGCTCATCACAGATGCTTTTGGCGCCAAACCACCTTCAAGGATCTCATCCCAACCCATCAACTTCTTACCTTTCTTCTCAAGCATACTTTCCAAGCGCTTAATAAAGTAACTCTGCAACTCATTGGTATTCTTCAATCCATTATCCTTCATTCTTTTTTGACAATCAGCACACTTCTCCCAAAATCCTTTGTAACACTCATCACCACCGATGTGGATATATTCAAAAGGGAACACCTCAGCAACTTCTGAAAACACTTTATCCAAGAATTCAAAAGTAGATTCTTGTCCGGCACACAATGCATTATCCTCGATGCCATAAAACTTGCAACCAGGATTAACTTTATAATTGAGCTTTGTTGAAGAAAGATATGAATAAGCTGCGATGGCAGCCAAACTATGACCTGGCACGTCAATTTCAGGAAGTACATCAACAAAACGGTCTGCTGCATAAGCAATCAATCCTTTTAGTTCTTCTTGTGTATAGAAGCCACCATAAGTTGCTTTTTCTCCGTCTTGTGGACAATCTCTCTCCCACCAGAGACCGGTACGGGGAACACGCCAGGCACCAACCTTAGTGAGCTCAGGCAGTTGTTTGATCTCCATTCTCCAACCCTGATCATCCGTTAAATGCAGATGAAGAATATTGAATTTGTATATGACCATTTGATCGATCATGCGCTTAACCTGATCGATCGTGAAAAAATGTCTGCTTACATCCAGCATCAATCCCCTCCATGGAAATCGAGGCTCATCTTGTATGTTCACTGCGGGAATATTGATATCACCATCCAGAGGTATCATTTGTAATAAGCTCTGAACACCATAGAAGACACCTTGTGCAGTACGGGAGCTTACTATTATCCGTTGACTGGTGACATCCAGAAGATAACCTTCTTTAGCTGTAGCAGCGGATGGATCTATTATTAGATTAATAGCCTTTGCTTTGGATTTTGTCCCCACCTGATCAATAACAGCAGGATCAATATTTACGCTAGATTTTATGATGCCTGCAGTGTACTCTGCAAGAAATTTCAACTCCTCTTGATTAAAAACAACAGAGGTTTTACTGCTGATATTAAAATTGCCGGTTTTTAGATTGACTTCTTTAGGCTGAGGTATAATATTTACCTGTTGAGCCTGGAGCGAAAAAGAAAAAATACACAGAAAAAAAATAGTCATTAACACGCGCATCATGTTTTAAATTTTAAGAGTAAAAATTACATCATTATTTTGAGCTAGGGCAGCCGCGTGGATAACTTGGCAATGCCTTTACTGCTTGCGATCAGCTTTTTGTCGGCATATATTCTCAGACCCTTACCAAGCTTGTATTTCATCCCTGTTTTATCCCAGAGAATAGTCAGCGTTCTGCCTTTGTAATTAACATTATCCAGACAAAACCAATCCCAGTCAGACGGTATCATTGGATTAATAGTAAGCGTATCATCAAGTGAGGGACGAAGTCCGACCAATCCAGTTATGATAATATCATTGTAAGTTGAATGGTTGTAGTAAATACCTCTTTCCTTGAAGCCATGATTATGACCCTGTATTTCCATCCGCGTTCTTGCCAGCCAATCACCTGTGAAAGGATTCAGGTTTTCATCGATCCATAATGCATTACTCACGATCGTATCACCTGTTGGGGGGATTTGTCTGAAACGATGCGACATTGTATAGATCTTCAAGGTCTCATAAAAATCTTGCTTAGATATTACATCCTGATCATAATTATTCAACACATTAGATAGTGCAGTTAACGTCTGCGCTGTTGCAAAAGGCCAGCTTGGTCCGTTCCACTGACATTCATGTCCCTCATAACTTATCCGAAAACCATGATGTCTTTGTTCTGCAGTGGTTGGACCAAAAGGCGCATAAAATCCTTTAGGATCCATGAGTTGTTTCCATGCTCTTTCATAGCCCTGATTCTTCGGGACCAGATTGACATACCACGGCGCATAGCCCAACAATTCTCTTGCTGAAGAAAGTGTATCAGGAGATTTTACAGCAGGGTCATCTGAAGTTGGAATTACCTTGAAGAACTCGGCCTTTTTATCCCATAAT
>JBKCFW010000142.1:0-3668 GCA_046303675.1 bacterium | reverse complement strand
ATCCAGCATGCTACATTTGTTGTTTGTCCTTATCGTGACGCAACCCAAAGTGGTGTTTTGATGACGTCATTTGCTTTTGGAAAACCTGTATTGGCAACAAGGGTAGGAGCATTTCCTGAGTATGTTACAGATGGGCACAACGGCCTCTTGTTAGATCCAGAGCCAACTGCTTTTGCACAAGGAATTTGTTTGGCCCTGTCAGGTGATAAATACAAACAGTATAGTCTACATGTTAATTCAAGATTTTCAACACTTGATGATTATAATAATCAGCAAGCGTTTCGTAGCGCCTACGCATTATCTGCTCATTAAAATCAAAATATGTTTTCGAGAGAAAAACTAAAAATTGGATTTGTTATTCATGGTCTCTCCATGGGGGGCGCTGAAAAGTTTATGATTTATCTGGTTAATAAACTCAAGGAAGATGGGCACATGCCTATCATCATCTCTCTGAGTACTGACAAAACATTAATACATGAACTGAATAAAGATGTTCCCGTTGTAACTATACTACGAAAACACAAGTTTGACTTCACAATTGTTTATCGGATAAGAAAAGTCATACTGGACAATCATCTAGAGCAAGTATTTTGTATAAACATGTTCTCTTTCTTTCTCACCAGGATCGGCTTGCTGTATAATCGGAGTATTAAATTTTATCTTTCTTTACATTCAACAGTCCCTGTTTCGTTTAAGAATCACCTGGCAAATCATATTTATTTTGGACTTGTTCAGCAGAGAGATCATGTTATTTATATATGCAATAATCAACAGGGGTATCTAAAAAAAAAATATCTGATTCGGGCTCACACAGATCAAGTGATCTATAATGGAATAGATACTGATTATTTTGATCCGTCCTTGTTTTCTCAATTTGATACTTTGAGATTTAGGAGACAATTTGGGATTGCCCCAGCAGATCTTGTAATACTGAAAGTTGCAAGATTAAGGGTTGAAAAAGGTCATTCTGATGCGATCAGGGCACTTGGTATCTTACATAAGCAGTATGGGGTAAAAGCACATCTTCTGTTTGTGGGGAACGGTGATCGGCCCTTTATTAAATCGCTTACTGAGCTCTCCAGAGAATTTGATATTGAAGAGTATATTCATTTTTCAGGAATACAGTCAGACGTTCGCAAATTTTATCTAAGTTCAACAATTTTCACATTAACGTCCCACAGTATTGAAACCTTTTCATTGGCTGCGCTTGAAGCAATGGCCTTCTCTTTACCATGCTCTCTCACAAACATCGGTGGTGCCAATGAAATGATCTATGAAGAAATAAATGGTTGTCTTAGCGAACCAAACAATCCTTTATCCATTGCCGAGAGTTGGAATAAACTTCTGACTACATCATTTAACAGAAAAAGCATAAGAGATATTGTGCTTAATAATTTTACTTCAGATATCATGCTTCAACAGTATATCAACTTGTTTGAAAAAGAAAAAACAAATTATAACTAGACCTGCATGCACATACATATAAGCTTAGATTATGAATTATTCTTGAAAGACCCAGGAGGTGATATTGTCAAGAGTCTGATTGAACCTACTAGACGGCTTAATCTGATTCTTGAAAAACATGGACTTAAGGCAATTTATTTTGTTGATGCAGGTTATATGTCTGCATTAAATAGACAAAAATCAGATTTTGCGAGTCTAAAAAGTGATTATGAAAAGCTTGTGAGTCAGTTGGTTGGTCTTAATACATATGGCCACGAAATTGGTTTGCATATTCACCCGCATTGGGAAGACACTTTTTTTGATGGGGAGAAATGGATGGTGGATCTTAAGAGATATAAATTAGCCGACTTTGATCCAAACAGTGCTTATGAAATATTTAAACAGTATCATGCTATTTTGCAAAGCCATACTGCTCATAAAATTGTCTCTTATCGTGCAGGTGGATGGTGTTTGGAGCCATTTTCTTCCATTCGCTCTGCTATGAGGGAATGTGGTATTTCTATTGATTCAACTGTTTATCTCGGTGGCATGAAACAAACTGCTACCCACTCATATGATTTTACTGGTTATCCGCGAAAAGACATTTGGCGTTTTGAAAAGCACCCATCTATCGAAGAAAAAGACGGTTTTTTCACTGAGATCCCATCCACTTCATATACGCTGCAGCCTTTTGTGTTCTGGCGATTGATGCTGAATACAGTTGTAAGGCAGATAAATAATAACAATGCTGGCCATGGGGTAAAACCCTCTTTCAAGGAGGTGTTGACCAAGCTCTTTTTTCCTACTAATGAAGCGGTTTCTATTGACTCGGTTAAATCAAACAGCTTAATGAAAGCATTCAGGGCTGCTGAAATTAATCGCAACACACACTTTTGTGTAATAGGTCATCCAAAGTGTTTTACGGAGGAGACTTATCGAAATGTGAATGAGTTTGTGAATTATGCCCTGGCCCAGGGCCACCGTTTTAGTACGTTTCGTGAAATCGCATTTCAACAAAATGCCAATAATTAATTCTTTTGCAAACACCTAACAGTATTTTCAACAAGGTTCTTTTTGTTGCCCCTGATGATAAATATGGTGGTATAGGCGCTGTTGTTAGAATCTATGCTAAAAACATGAAGGGATTTAAGTGTATTGCAACATACCCATCTGTGCCACTTAAATCAAAGATGTTGTTTTTCTTGTTATCAGTGGTCGAGGTCACTAAAACCCTTATGCTTGACAAAAAGATAAAAATTCTCCATTTGCACAGTGCTTCAAATGGTAGCTTTGTACGAAAAAGCCTTATTGCGCTGTTGGGTAAAGTATTCGGGAAAAAAGTAGTTATTCATATGCATGGAGGATCTTTTAATTTATTTTATGAAAGAGCTTCTTTTTTTAAACCTGTAATTCGTATTCTTTTAAAAAGTTGTGATAAGTTGATCTGTTTGTCACCACATTGGTACGATTATTACCATAATACTTTGGGCGTTTCAGAGGTTATCACTGTTCCCAATCCAGTTGAATTAAGTAACGGGAATTATCGTTTTAGCATAAGTCCGACACTTAAACTATTGTTCCTGGGTAAGATTTGTGATGATAAAGGAATATTTAATCTTGTCGATTACTTGCGAACCAACAAATATTTTTTAGATAATAGAATCATATTATCTATTGGCGGGGTAGGTGAAGATGCCAGATTACTTCATGAGATCGCATTATTATCAAATATTGAATTTTATGGGTGGGCAGATGAAACAACGAAAAATCAGCTATTGAGTGAGTGTGATGTCTTTATCTTACCCTCCCGTTTTGAAGGTTTGCCGGTTTCTATTTTAGAGGCAATGGCTTATCAGAAACCTATCATCGCAACTGATGTTGGTGGTATTTCTTCAATTGTTACCCAAGGATACAACGGCTGGCTTGTCAATCCCTCAGATCTTGGCATGTTAGATAATGTATTTGATGAGATCTTTAATAATCGAATGTTGCTGCGTCAATATGGCTTAAATTCTTACAATCAGGCATCGAAATATTCCTCAGACCAAGTAATCCATCGTCTTTCCAACATCTACCAATCTTTATTGTCTGACTGATTGTAATGAAAAACTTCGCGTCTCTTTCTTTCATTCCCACTTTGTACTATTGAAATAACATCATTTCTTAATTATGAGTAATTCTTTTTCATCGACTCATCCGCGATTGGCTATGCTTGATCTTTTTGG
>JBKCFW010000141.1:0-2591 GCA_046303675.1 bacterium | reverse complement strand
ATGGCACTTTTAGATATGATCAGGGCAGGAAAAACAAGGGAAGTGAAAATGGCGATCCAGCAACTGAAACAGATAATAACAAATGAACCATCACCTAAACATAACTAGAATTAAATCTGTCTTTCATGCGCTTGGGGAGCTATACTTTGATTGTTTGACCCTTTTTAATGAATTTATTGTACATTTGTTTTGCCTGTGTCACATGAAGGTCGGCCTCGAGCCGTTGAAGGGTATCCTTCTTAGTGTGAAAATGGGCTTTTTTTATGCCCCTACCTTTCAATTTCGCCATCCTCACCATAAAGATTTGTCACACTTTTTATTTGATTTCCTAAAAAATCAAAATATCTTTTTTCATTACGTTCAATTTTTCTTTGTATCGCCCACAAGAAATAATCAGCTAAATTGATTAGTGGTTCGGTTGTAGGTTGCTGAACATTAAAAACCATTTCGCAACAATTACAGTCTTCAGGATACCTATGTTTTGAAATTGCTATCGCTTTCTGTAAACCCTTTTCTAAATTAGTATGGGTAGTGCAGCGACTACGTTTAGCAATATTCAATACCAATTTTTTAAAATTATTAATGTTTCCGTGGAGAAGATGAGAAAGAAGATCAGCGTAGAACTCTGCCTGATTACCATTATGCTTTTTCTCGTAAATACTATAGTCTTTTCTGCCGACCACAACATCAAACTGACAATTGATAGACTTTATTAACTCAAAACCCATCTTCCTCACCTCGGGCACATCATCCTTTGCATGCAAGAAATATCCGGTGCTATTTTTCTTCTTTTTAATACTGGAAATTTCTAGCAAATAAGGATCTTTAATAATGTTATTTTGTATGCTGATCACTTTCTCTCTTACTTCATCAAGAGGCTCATTAAGTGTCAGCATACCTAACATAAAATATTTGGACACTCCTTCTGCACCGATCAAAGGAATCTTGCCATTACCATAAAATGTAGTATCACCGGCTTCATCTAAAAACCGATGATATAGATAAGTTTGCATTTTTTCAGAAGCAGCTACTCTTTTTTGCATACTGTAAAAGTAACTGTGAAAATGATTTGGCCAATTCTATTTTCATTTTGTAAATGTCTCTAAAAAAAAGACAATATATAATTTGATAGCAAAAACTACAAGAAACACGAAGCATTCAAACATCTTCTTTTGATTAAAAAAATGGCACCTGAATAATCCTGCATCAGCATCACCTCGCCGACTGTTTTTTCAATCAGTATTAAGTTTCGAAGAATGGGAAAAATCTGACAGACAATAGTCTTGAAAAGAAGTTTGAGGCCCTCTAATAAAAAATCCCCGGCAAACGCCAGGGATTTTAGGTAGCCCGTAGGGGAATCGAACCCCTCATTCCTCCGTGAAAGGGAGGCGTCTTAACCGATTGACCAACGGGCCTCTTTTGAAGAGGAGTGCAAAGATAAGTTCTTACAGAAATATGGCAAAAAAAATTGAATAGTTCTTACCTTCGCGGCACATCAGACCTAAAAGCAATACAATATGAGTACAGTTAAAGTAGCCATCAATGGATTTGGAAGAATCGGACGCCTTGTTTACCGTCAGATCTTCAATATGCAAGGAATAGAGATCGTAGCCATCAATGACCTGACCAGTCCAAAAGTACTGGCTCACCTCCTTAAATATGATACCGCACAGGGTCGCTTTGAACAAGATGTAAAAGCTACCGAGAATTCTATCGTAGTAAATGGAAAAGAAGTTAAGATCTACGCCCAGAAAGACCCGGCTCAGATCCCATGGGGATCTCACCAGGTTGACGTCGTACTTGAGTGTACTGGTTTCTTTACCGATAAGGATAAAGCTGCTGCTCACCTGACCGCCGGAGCTAAAAAAGTGGTCATTTCTGCACCTGCAACTGGCGATCTTAAAACCATCGTCTTCAACACCAACCACTCTATCCTGGATGGCTCTGAAACCATCATCAGCTGTGCGTCATGTACCACAAACTGTCTCGCTCCTATGGCAAAAGTGCTCGAAGAGCAATTTGAGATCAAGGCTGGATTGATGACCACCGTTCACGCTTACACCAACGACCAAAATACACAGGATGCCCCTCACCCTAAAGGCGACTTGAGAAGGGCGCGTGCTGCAGCACAAAATATTGTTCCAAACAGCACCGGAGCTGCAAAAGCGATCGGACTGGTACTCCCTTCACTCAAAGGAAAACTGGATGGTACCGCTCAGCGTGTTCCTACCCTTACTGGTTCTTTAACTGAACTTACTGTTGTTCTTGGCAAAAAGACCTCTGTTGAAGAGATTAATGCCGCTATGAAAGCTGCTTCAAATGAGAGCTATGGCTACACTGAAGATGAAATCGTGTCAAGTGACGTGATAGGCACCAGCTTCGGTTCCTTGTTTGATGCAACCCAAACAAAAGTGATCACCGTTGGCGACCAACAACTGGTAAAAACTGTAAGTTGGTATGACAATGAGATGAGCTATGTCAGTCAGCTCGTTAGAACTGTGCACTATTTTGCACAATTGATCTCCAAATAATCAATCGTACACAAACAACACCCGGTAGATCACCTCTGCCGGGTTTCTTTTTTTAAAACA
>JBKCFW010000140.1:0-3745 GCA_046303675.1 bacterium | reverse complement strand
GTACAATGGTCTGCCGGAAAACAAAGTGATGGAGCTACGTATAAGAAGGAAAACAACCTCAGTTATCTGGGAGGAGATTTTATTCTTAAGCAAACAGTAAATCCTGATCCGGGTTATGGCGTGAAAGAAATTTTCTTCACTGCGAAGGGAAATGATATTTATGCGATCATACCAACATGGAGATCGAATGGTAAAGTATTGATACGTGACTTGAATTTAACCAATCAACGTATTACGCTTTTAGAGACAGGACAGGTATTGAAACATAAGAAATCAGGCAACAATACAGAGATCACATTGCCTTCATTTGATCCTAATAAGATCAAAAGTCAATATGCTTTTGTAATAAAAATTGAAGGATAAGGTATAGGTGCAAATATTAAAAGGGCATAGTGCAATCAGGATTGCACTATGCCCTTTTTCTTTATTTGTTTTTTTTATTTTCTTATTGAGATCTCTACCCTTCTATTGAATCTTGCTTGTTTCTTGGTAGCACCATCAATGACCGGCCTGGTTTCTCCAAATGAAGCAAGTCTAATTCTACTTACATCAATACCGGCATTCTTGAGATATTTCAGCACCGCATTGGTTCTTGCAGCAGACAGCTTTTCGTTATAACGATCTTTACCAGATTGGTCTGCGTGACCCCAAAGTGTTATTTTGAAACCTTCATCCTCACTAAGCTTCTCAATAACATCTTCCAATGTCGACTTAGCATCTTGTTTTATGGCATACTTATCGAAATCAAAGTAAACAATGTATAGGAGTGTATCAGCAATTTGAGGAACAACAACCGGCGCCGGAGCTGGCTTCTCAGGTTCTTTCTCAGGAATGATCACGGGATCAAGCTGGATCTTATCAAAAATGTTATTTGAATTGAATACAAAGGTTTTTGAAACTTCCTCATGAGTTACTTTTACCGTATAATCACGATTGGGTCTTCCGATAAAAGAATAATTTCCATTTTGATCTGTTGATACTGAATTTAAAGTGGTCGTAATACCTTCATCGTCTGTTATCTGGAAAACAGTTTTAACACCAGGCACTCCTTTGCCTGATCGCTCGTATTTAACCAGCCCTGAGATCTTGATCTTTACTTCATCAAAAACAAACGTCATTACGTCATCACTTCCATAACGATCTGTTGTGAAATAGCCGGACTTATTATCTGCTTTAAAACTCAAACCAAAATCATCATACGATGAGTTCAATGGATAAGATAAGTGAGTAATTTCAGTGACTTTCCCATTTTTAAATTGGCCTTTATGAACATCAAGTCCACCCAAACCCTTCAATCCATCTGAGCTAAAATAAAAATTACCATCAGGTGAAAAAGTAGGGAAAAGTTCGTTGCCTGCAGTATTCACTCCAGCTACTGCGATTGGCGCTGACCAGCTGTCATCTCCTTGTCTAACAGCATAATACAAGTCGAATCCCCCTTTACCACCGGGCATGTTTGAACTAAATACGAGGGTGTTTCCGTTTGGATGAATAGCAGGGTGCATGGTTGAGTAGCTACTATCAACACCAAAAATAAATTTAGGATTTACAAAAGCGCCATCTTTCTTATCCGCCTCAATAACGGCAACAGTTCTTACCTGGTCTTTCAATTTATCCTGACGATTAGCACTCAGGTAAACCTTATTGCTGTTTGGATTGGATGTTGCATGAGCTAGATTGTATGATAGTTTTTCCAAACCTGCAATGGGAACGGTGATGGAGTCTATGTACTTGAGTTTAGACTGAATAGTCCTTGGCGTAGGTATTGGTTTGATCTGTTCTACATCCGCACCGGCAAAATGAATGGCCAGATAGTTGGGGGTATTGCGATCAGGCCTTCTTTCCCTCATCAAATTTCTGCTTGACGGAATAGCGGTTGGCTGCAAACTTGCTGTATCAAGCAATCTGAGCATACGTGCATATCCCATATTGTCCCAACCTAAGATTGAATTCTTATTCACTTTACTAGGCTGGTTGGTTGCCCACACCAATCCTGAATCGATCAACATTGGAGAAAACTCCCTAAAGTAATCTGTATTGATATTCTTAATGTACCCAAGAGTCCAATCAGCTGAATCAACAAGCATTCTTTTGACTTTCAAAAAACCAGCAGCTCTTGATTCATAACCAGCTACTGAAGCAAGTTGAGCGGCCGCTTGTTTATAATCTCCTATTATAGCATTGAGCTCAGCTTTTCTGAAACGAATCTTGCCTGTAGAATCGGGGTAAGTTTCGGAGACTTTGCTATACCACTGATAAGCACTGTCGAGATTCCTTAGCAACCAATAACAATCAGCGATTTTAGATGCAGCTAGTTCTTTTTTATCCGACTTTTTAGGAACCAACCGTATTCGTGTCTCTTTCCTGTATGCTTGCTTATAATTCACTAATGCCTCAGAATATTGCATCTGCGTATAGGCCTTGTCGCCTCGCTGCAAAAAGACATTTGTCATATTCTGTGCATGGACAACATGCTGAAATGAAAAGAAAACTAATACAGATACTATACTTTTAAACAATCTCATGGCTTAGAAATATCTTGGTGAAATTACTTTGTTACTCTTTGGCTTACCGATTTCATATCTGAACATGAATTCATGGGTTCCGCCACTGTAGTATCTCAGTTCAGAAAGATTATAATCATAGGAATATCCCAAACGGAAATTTTCTCTCAGTCTTATTTCAAGCAAACCAACCACTGCATCATCAACGCGATAACTCGCACCGATACCAAAAATATCCTTGATCCATACGTTTGCATTGAAATCAGTATGTATAGGAACACCCTTTACATATTTCAACAATACGGAAGGCTTTACAACAACATCACTGTTAATGGGAATTATATATCCACCAGTCAAAAAATAATGTCCTTCTGATCCAGCTTGCTTGATCACAGCATCACCATTGCTGCTCACTTTTGTCTTAAGCAATGCAGGAGTTGACAATCCTACATACCAACGCTCCCCGGCAAGCAAGGCTCCTACTCCTGCGGTTGGGAGAAATTTGTTGATCACAGCTTGCAGAGAAGGATCGCCTGCATCGTATGGATTGGTCCTTGTATAATCGATGTTATAATTCAACGCCCCGAAACTTAAGCCAAGAGTAAGGGTGGCACGTTCAAAAGGGGCACTGTAAGAGTAAAATCCTTGAAACCCAGTGGTACGTTCGATACCCAATTTATCATAATACATCTGGCCTCCCCAGCTGTAGTTTCTGTCAGCAACCCGGTTATCATACGTCACTGATCCTGTTTGAGGTGCACCCGGCATATTCATCCACTGACTTCTCATGAGTACAGTGAGGTTCTTTGCCTCGCGATTACCCGTGTACGCAGGATTGATGTTCATCATGTTGAACATATACTGCGAATACAAGGGGGTTTGTTGAGCATTCGCTTCCCCTACATAAAGGGCCAGGATAATGAAAGTAATTATATTGATCTTCTTCATACTTCTTGTTTTACTCAAGGCATTTACCATGCTTATTGCTCATAGAATTAATAGTTCTTTTTTACTGTCAAGTAGCTCTTCTTCACTGTCTTACCTGTTATTCCGGCGCCAGTAAACTCAACGATGTAGTAGTATGTACCTTGAGAAAGATCATTACTTGTAGACCCTTTCTTGATCGTACCATCCCAATCGTTTTGATAGTCTCCATTTTTGTAAACAGCCTGACCCCAACGGTTAAATACCATAAGATTTACTTTCACACCTGCAGGACGTTGAATAACCAACTTATCATT
>JBKCFW010000139.1:0-4562 GCA_046303675.1 bacterium | reverse complement strand
ATACCATATACATTACCACCTGCGCCCATTCCCCATAAATTTTGGGTCAGGCTGGTAAAATATGTATCGTTTGAAATTGCCTGATGACGATAGATCCAGTTAGGTTCAGCAATCTCAACCTCTAGCAAGGTTTTTGCTTTTCTGGAGGCTGACTTTGGATCTTCTGTAACCGAGAGGATGAATACACCTTCGAAATCTCCGCCATTTTTCATGGCTTCTGTATGGACATGCTCTTTTATTGAAGCCTTGAGCAATCCCATTGCTTTACCTTTACCAACTTCCGACTTCCCTTTTTTGAACTTGACCAGCATTTCGCCTGGAACAAACTCAGCTGTAGAGCTTTGTGTAATTCCGTTGGCGGCAGATTCAAGATCTAGTTTAAGAGAAGCAGTAGCTATCTCATCTTTATTACAGGATAATAGGATTTGAGAAAAAGTTAGTATTGAAACGATGTATTGAATAGTTCTCATAACGGCTTTATTACAAGTAAGAGTGTTTATTGAGTTTGTTGTGCAAAAATAGCTGAATTTGGAACTCAAACCTCAGCATTATTTACGTAAATTATACACAAAGAGGAAGTTATGACAGATTCAGCTATTTTTACATAAGACATCACCATAAGCTAAACAGAACATATGAATCGTCAACTTCTGAGTAAAATATTGCCGCATGCAGTGTCAATTGCTGTTTTTTTTATTGTTTCAGCCCTGTTCTGTCTTCCAGCCTTTCAGGGAATGGTTTTACAGCAGCATGATATGATCGCTGTTGAAGGAATGATCAAAAATAGCTATGATCATCAAACATTATATGGCAATCTCCCCCTCTGGAATACAAACATGTTCAGTGGAATGCCCAATTTTCAGATCAGGTTTGATTGGAACTCACCACTTCTAAATTTTGAACGAGTATTATCTCTTGGCCTACCCCAACCAGCGAATTTCTTCTTTATCGCATCTGTATCTTTCTATTTACTTGGATTAACCTTCCGCCTTCGTCCAACAATTGCCATGTTCAGTGCACTTGCTTACGCATTTGCAGCTTATACCCCTGAAATCATAAACGCCGGACATATTACCAAAGCATTTGCATTGGGATATGCTCCTGGGGTATTTGCCGGGATCAAATTGGCCTTTGACAGAAAATATTGGATCGGTCTTGCATTAGCCACGTTTTATGGCACTATGGAGTTAAATTCAAATCATCCACAGATTGCTTATTACCTCATCATTATTGGCCTTTTAATGGGCACGGTATACCTGATCAACTGGATAAAAGAAAATGATTGGCTTCATATTGCAAAAGTGATCGGTATCGTATTAGTTGTAGCCTTGATCTCTCTTGGCACTGCTGCACCTGTGTTGATGAACACAAACGAATATGGTAAATACACCATGAGAAGTGGCAAAACCATAGAAAGCAAAGATGGAAAGATCGTTGCGGCCAATACAAAAGGCCTTGACTTTGACTACGCCACCATGTGGAGCATTCGAATATCTGAAATTGTAACAACGTTCATGCCAAGATCATTTGGCGAAAGCAGTTCAGAAACTATAGCTGCAGATTCTAAATTTGTTGACTACCTGACCGATAAGAATATTCCCTCAGAAAATGCTGAACAATTAGCTAGCCAGTTGCCAAGGTATTGGGGGGGACTTGAAAGCACTGTTGGTCCAAATTATCTTGGGGTGATCTGTGTTTTACTGGCAATATTTGGTTTTGTATTTGTCAAATCAAAAGACCGATGGTGGATATTGGCATCCATGATCGCAGGCTCCATTCTTGCGTTTGGCAAATATTTTCCTCAGGTAAATGAGACATTATTCAATTTCCTCCCACTGTATAATAAATTCAGGGCTCCGAGTATGTCGCTGGTCATCTTGCAATTTGTAACACCAATCATGGCGGGGTTATTTCTCAATCACCTAGCTACAGAGCAAATACAGTACAATAAGGAATTTGTCAAAAAACTTCTATTCACCTTGGGAGGTTTAACAATCGTATTGATCGTAATTTATTTGTTCAATGATTATAGCTCAACAGAAATTGACGAACAAATCAAACAAGTATTTGGCGCACAACAAATCGGGAACCAATCATATGCCAACATAGTGATCGATGGCTTGATCGCTGAACGTAAATCAATGTTCCTTTCTTCAATAATACAACTACTACTGACAGGTCTATTGCTCTGTGCTGGAATCCTGCTTTACATCAGAAAAACAATAACAGCCAATGTTTTCTTCATACTCTGCTTGGTGGTCAATACAGGAGACCTATTTGCTCAAGGACACAAATACCTAGAAAAGGAAATTTATGTTGATAAGGAAGAATATATTTCCAGTAACTTTTCTAAAAATTCTGCTGATGAATTTATTTTGACCGACAAAGATCCACACTTCAGGGTGTACAATCTTTCCGGGGATAGGTTTTCTGAAACCCGGACCTCTTACTTTCATAAGTCAATTGGAGGATACCATGCTGCAAAACTGAGAAATTACCAAGATATCATTGAAACAAAACTTTCAGGTCAGCCTAATATGAATGTGCTGAATATGCTAGACACTAAATATTTTATTTTCCCAGCTCAAGAGCCCAGTGGACAATATCAAGTACAAAAAAACGAACAGGCACTAGGTGCGGTGTGGCTTGTTGATAGCCTTTTGTTAGTCAACAATAATATTGAGGAATTAACATTGGTAGATTCAATTAATCCATCATCTGAAGCCGTAATCGAGAAATCAGAGTCATTGAAAAATAAACGATTCAATAAATCAGAAGGAAGCATCATACTTTCAAAATACAGGAATGACACAATCGAATACAAAAGCAAAGCAAGTTCAGAGCAATTTGCAGTATTCAGCGAAATCTACTATCCTAAAGGATGGAATGCATATATCGACGGCAAAAAATCCGAATATAACAAGGTCAACTATCTTCTAAGAGGCATGTACATACCGGCAGGCGAACACAATATCAGTTTTATTTTTGAACCAGAAACATACAAGTTATCATCAACCATCGCATGGTGGTCTGGTTGGGCACTATACCTCACGATAATATGTTCATTATTAGTATTTTTCTTTGAACGTAAACGATATAGTAAACAATCATGATGGATCTCTCAATCATCATTGTAAATTACAAGTCATCTCAGCATGTATTGAATTGTCTGCATTCAATAGATGAATGCAGGATGCAGATAAAATATGAGATCATTGTTGTTGATAATGCATCAAATGATGGCAGCAAAGAGTTGATCCTTTCAATCCACGAAGGCGTAATCTGGATACAAAGTGAATACAATGCAGGATTTGCCAGGGCAAATAATGTAGGAATCAGAGCTGCAAGAGGTCGAAATGTTCTTTTACTAAATGCAGATACGATTATAAAAAACAATGCCATTGAGCAAACTGTTACATTGTTTGATAAAAACAAGCAATTTTCAGCATGTGGTGTTCAACTGTTAAATCCGGATGGCTCCAAACAACTTTCCGGTGCAAAATTTATTCGAGGTGGGGTAAACAATTTTCTTGCCCTACCCTATATTGGTGATTTTCTGAGAATAATTGGTTACAGATCAGGTATGAAACAGCATAATGTTGTGGATTTGGATAAAGACGAGCAGGTTGATTGGATCGTTGGAGCATTTCTAATGACAAGAAGAACAGTTATTGATATGGCAGGTCTATTGGACGAAGACTTTTTCATGTATGCCGAAGAGATAGAATGGTGCTCAAGAATCAGACAATATGGTCCCATGATTCTTTATCATCAACCCACTGTGATACATATTGGAGGAGGCACGAGCAGCAGTTATTACAACAAGGAATCGAATGAGAATTTTAGTAGCATACATGATCAAAAAGGAAAACAGATCGTATTATCTCAATGGTTAAGGATCAGAAAGCAATACGGATTAATTTGGTATGCCATCCACTTAATCACCTATTATTTTGCTATCGTATTTTTTGGAATATGTGTAACAATAGACAAACTCATAAGAGGCAGGAAAAGTATTCATGATTATTCACAATGGCTCGGGTATTCTAAAAATTTAATAAAGTTGAGCAAGTTCATACCTTCAATTGCTATTAATAAACATCAATTCTATAAGGCATAAATGAAGCTGGATCTATCAATTATAATTGTAAACTATAACACATTTGAACTGACTTCGAGATGCATCGAGTCAATTCAAGATAAAGTTAAATCCATCCAATACGAGATCATATTAGTTGATAATGCATCAATAGAAAAAGACCCCGAAGATTTTAAAATAAAATATCCAACGATCACGTTAGTTAAAAGTGATACAAATCTAGGATTTGCCAAGGGAAATAATCTTGGCATTTCTCATGCCACAGGAAAGTATATTTTACTTCTGAACAGCGATTGTGAGCTGATGAACAACGCTCCTCTTGTCTGTTTTAAATACATGGAAGAAAATCCGCAATGCGGCATGAGCACAGTAAGACTACAATATCCTGATGGAAGGCTTCAATACAATTGCAGAAGGTTCAGAACAATAAAATGGGAATTATTAGAAATAATTCCACTGTATC
>JBKCFW010000138.1:0-8206 GCA_046303675.1 bacterium | reverse complement strand
TATTAATTGTGAGAATCCATTCATTAATCCAACTCAGGACGCTACTTATTTTTTAAAAGGCACCTCGGTAGATGGATGTGTAGCTACTGATTCTATTCATGTTGAGGTGATAAAACCCAGTTCAGTAAAGGCAATCTCTGACACAGCTATTTGTGCAGGAACTGAATTACAACTACGGGCATCAGGGACATCAAGATATAGTTGGGCTCCATCACTTGGACTAAATGATACGAATATTGCCAATCCAACAGCAAGCCCGCTATCAGATATTATTTATACTGTCACTGGCAGCGATCTGTATAATTGTTTTGTCACCACCGATGAAGTGCTGGTTAAGGTCAATCCAAATCCACAAGTATATGCAGGTCCTGATACTACCATGATGGCAGGATATCCTTTACAACTGCGTCCGGTTTTTTCACCAGATGTAACCAAAGTAAAATGGGAGCCTTCAATCTTTTTGAATTGTTCTGATTGCGAAAGTCCCATCGTTAATCCATCCTATTCTGCAACCTACACCCTGTTTGCATACAATGATGAAGGTTGTTTCGCCAAAGATGTGATCAATGTTTTTGCAACCTGCACACGCGAGAATTTATTTATCCCAAATACATTTTCTCCCAATGGTGATGGGGTCAATGAGGTATTCTATCCCCGTGGAAGAGGTATTGAAAAAATAAAGTCGCTCAAAATATTCAGTCGTTGGGGTCAGTTATTATATACCCGAGAAAACTTTTTTGCAAATGATCAGTCGGCCGGTTGGAATGGAAAACGATCAGGACAGGATGTTTCTGCCGACGTATATGTGTACATGATCGACCTGGTTTGTGAGAATGGAAATATAATTACGCTAAAAGGTGATATTGCATTAGTGCGATGAAGGGCTTGATCAAACATATCAACTTTACATGCTTTATCCTAACAGGAATCAGTTGCTGTTTTACTGATGAGCTTGTTGGACAAGATCTTCATTTCTCACAATTCTATGAGGCTCCTCTATTAAGGAATCCTGCATTGGCAGGTTTATTTGAGGGAGATATCAGGGTGCAGGGAGTCCATCGAAGTCAGTGGAACAGCATCTCGTATCCATTTCAAACCAGCTCCATCAATGCTGAGTACAAATTCCATTTGGGCAGTGGAGAGGATTTCATGACATTCGGAGGTCAAGTGATGTATGACAAGGCAGGTACAGTACAATTGAGAACTGTTCAAATGTTGCCGGCACTGACATTTCACAAATCACTCAGTCAAAATAGAAACACATACCTATCGGTCGGATTTATGGGCGGTATGGTTAGTCGCGGACTTGACCGAAGCAGGGTTACTACCAACAGTCAGTATGACGGGTTCTATTTTAATGGAGCACTGCCTGATGGGGAAACATTTATAGGAACTTACTCCTATATGGACATGTCTGTAGGAATGAGCTTCAACAGCACGCTCGGCGCTAACGAGCAACATAATTTTTTTGCAGGCGTCGCGTATCATCACTTTAATAAGCCTGTAAGTTCGTTCTACAAGAATGTTACGCATCTCCCAAAATATGTATTCTCAGGTGGGTTAAAGTTAAATCTCGATGAGTATAGCTATTTGACCTTTCATGGTGATTTACTCATACAAACGCCTTTCAAGCAAGCCATTGCCGGGGGCATGTATTCCAAACGGATAGGGGACGAATCTGAGTCATATTATACTGTACATGCAGGCATGTTTTATCGTTACAATGATGCGTTGATCCCGGTTTTGAAATTTGATGTGCAAAAATTATCTGTCGGCATTTCATACGACATCAATACTTCTTCCTTAGCAACCGCCAGCAGAAACCGTGGAGGTTTTGAAATTTCCTTGTCATACATCACCGCAAGGCCGCGAAGGGCACAAACCATACATTGCCCGACCTTTTAAGCAATGTTTATTCCACTTTATTAAACTTTGTAACATTTAAACACACGGTGAACCAAAGAACCCGCTTTTTGTTGTTACTTTTGCGCATTCTTTTTTTTAATCAACGTTTTTACAGTTAAATACCAAAACATGAAAATTCAACAAGGACAAGCTGCACCGGATTTCAGCCTTTACAACACAGAAAAAAACAAAGTGAGTCTGACAGACTACAAAGGAAAAAATGTGTTGCTCCTTTTCTTCCCTCAAGCGTTCACTGGCGTTTGTACCAACGAGCTTTGCTCAGTGCGTGACACACTTGACACCTATACAAATCTTCATGCTGAGGTGATAGGAATATCTGTTGACTCATTGTTCACACTGGCTAAGTTCAAAGAAGATCAAAAGTATAATTTCCCATTGCTCTCAGATTTTAATAAAGAAGTATCACAAGCATATGGTGCATTCTATGATGATTTTGTTTTTGATATGAAAGGTGTTTCGCGTCGGGCTGCCTTTGTAGTTGACAAACAAGGTATCGTCCAGTACGCTGAGGTGCTCGAAAGCGCCGGTGATTTGCCAAATTTTGAAGCAATTAAGACCGCGCTTGCCGGATTGAAATAATACGTTTAGATAGTTACCAGGCAGCCATGATATTTCTCATGGCTGCCTTTTTTTATAAAAAGCCATACCTTCGTTCTGTTATTCCTCGAATGAAGCACATCTTTTTCATACTGCTCATCTTTATTTCTCTTGAAGGAAAGTCACAACTCAAGCGAATGGTTTTTGACGAGAATGTGCGAAGGACTGTCATCTACCCTAATCCTGCCCGCTCATTTTTACAGGTCCAGTATAAACAACCAACAAGCATCCCGGAAGTCTTGGTGGTCTACAATTTTCTTGGGAAAAAACAGCTGGAGGTAAGTAAGCCAGGCAATAACTTATACATTGATCTTGCAGAATTTAAACGTGGATTGTATATCTTTCAATTCCGTGACAACAACGGACGCATCCTCGACTCCGGCAAGTTTCAGGTTGAGAAATAGAACCTACAACACCTGAACAATCAAGAATTTCAAATAGTTTGTGTTTTCAAGGCTCCGTATGATAGGGTGGTCTGCAGATTGTGAATGAAATACCACTTGTCTCAATGTTCTTCTTGCGTCTCTCGCTGCCATCTCTATGATCTCATAAAATAGATCAGGGTTCACAAGATTGGTACAGGATGAGGTTACAAGAAATCCACCTGGTTTGATAAGTTTCATTCCCCGTAGGTTGATCTCTTTATATCCGCTTATTGCTTTTTGTATGTTGTCGCGTGTTTTGGTGAATGAAGGAGGGTCAAGCATCACAACATCCCATTGTTTTCCTTCCTTGCTCCATTGTTTCAGTGCATCAAAAGCATTGATGGCCTGAAAGCTGATGTTGGTCAATCCATTGAGCGCAGCATTTTCTCTGGCTTGTGCCACAGCTTTTTCTGAGATGTCAAGTCCCAACACATGTTTTGCGCCATAGTGTGCTGCATGTATCTCAAAGGTTCCTGTATAGCAGAACGCTCCGAGCACATCCGCTCCTTTTACGATATTGGCAATGGCTCTTCTGTTGTCGCGTTGATCAAGAAAGTATCCTGTTTTCTGCCCGTTTTCAACATCAACAAAAAATTTCAGTCCATTTTCAACGATCGGAATTTTTGTATCAAATGGTGCAGATAAAAATCCCTTCTTTTGTTCCAAACCTTCAAGTTCTCTTATCGGCACATCATTTCTTTCATAAATTCCTTTCGGAGAAAATATTTTTTCTATCGCTTCACAGATCTCTTTTTTCCATACGTCAATGCCAAGGGCCAATGTTTGGATGACAAAGTAGTCATTGAATTTGTCAATGATCAGTTGCGGTAGCCCATCGGCTTCTCCGAAAATGAGTCTGCAGTTTTCTGTATACCCTAATTTTTTTCTGTATTCCCAGGCACCTAGAATTTTCTTATAGAAAAAATCCTTGTTGATCTCATCCGATTTGTCACGTGTGAGCAGCCTGACCGGGATCCTTGAAACGGGATTGACATAGCCTTTCCCAATAAACTTTTTGTCATACCCCAGCACTTCAGCGATCTCTCCTGCCACCAACTCATCATCCATAAGATCGATCTCATTGGCAAAGATCCAAGGGTGTCCGTTGGCTATCCTTGTGCTGATCTTCCTTTTCAATACCACTTTCTTCATGCGGCAAAGATAAACTTTCGTTGAAAAGCATGAGATTTGCATTTTCTTGATCAAAAATCCGACAATTTGGCTTGTTTGGTTCCTATGGCAGGCCATTTGAGCAATTGTCAACGTAAATTTTAGCAACATGGATGAAAGGGAGAATATCAACAATGAGGAAAATTTGGCAGAAACTCAGTCTGAGCAACCAGTTGAATCTGCAGAAACAATGAATGAGATCGACCAGCTAAAAAAAGAGCTGGAAGAGCAAAAAGAGAAGTTCATCAGGATCTACGCAGAGTTTGACAACTATAAGCGACGCAATGCCAAAGAGCGTATTGAGCTGATCCAAACTGCCGGAAGAGAAGTCATACAGGCACTCTTAGAGGTATTGGATGATAGTGAGAGGGCTGAAAATCAGCTTCAAAAAACTGATGATATTTCCCAGGTGAGAGAGGGCGTTCAGCTTGTTTTTTCTAAATTCAGAACAATCATGCAGTCAAAGGGACTCAAAGAAATGAATTCAATTGGAGAAGAATTCAATCCTGATTTGCATGAAGCCATTACTGAGATACCGGTGACGGACGAATCGATGAAGGGAAAAGTTGTTGATCAGGTGGAAAAAGGGTATACGTTGAACGATAAAATCATTCGATTCGCAAAAGTGGTCGTTGGTAAATAGACCTGTTGGTCAAAATAATAGCATATGGCTAAAAGAGATTATTACGAGATACTGGGTGTTTCCAAGTCTGCTTCGGCTGATGAAATCAAAAAGGCTTATCGAAAAGTGGCCATGCAATTTCATCCTGATAGAAATCCGGGTGATAAAGCTGCCGAAGAGAAGTTCAAAGAAGCTGCTGAGGCTTATGAGGTATTGAGCGATTCGGATAAAAAGGCTCAGTATGATCGCTATGGTCATGCCGGAATGAATGCCCGTGGTGGTTTCGGTGGACAAGGTCAGGGCATGAATATGGATGACATATTCAGCAACTTCGGAGATATATTCGGAGATGATATCTTCGGAAGTTTTTTCGGAGGGGGTGGGCGCCAACGCAGTAGCAGTGGAAAGGCAAGAGGAACCAGGGGTAGTAATCTGCGCATCAAGCTTAAACTCAATTACGAGGAAATAGCAAAAGGAGCGAGTAAGACTGTAAAAGTGAAGAAGTATACAGGTTGTACAACCTGCGGCGGCTCTGGAGCAAAAGACAAATCTTCTGTTCAATCTTGTGCAACATGTGGAGGAAGTGGACAGGTGAGAAAAGTTACCAATACTTTTTTGGGTCAGATGCAGACTGTAGGTACTTGTTCAACTTGTAACGGTGAGGGATCAACAATCACCAGCAAGTGTACTGCCTGCAAAGGCGAGGGCAGGGTCTATACTGAAGAAACATTATCAATAGATATCCCTGCAGGTGTTCAAGACGGCATGCAGCTTAGCCTAAGTGGCAAAGGCAATGCAGGAGAACGAGGCGGTGCTCCGGGTGATCTGATCGTGTTGATCGAGGAAGAATCTCATCCTGAATTGCAGCGTGACAATCTGAATGTGATCTATGATATGCACATTAGTTTTCCTGATGCTGTTTTTGGTGCAAATCTTGAGGTACCTACAATTGACGGAAGAGCAAAGATCAAAATACCACCGGGTACACAGAGTGGTAAAATATTCAGACTGAAGGGGAAAGGTTTTCCTGCGATCAATTCATATGAAAAAGGAGATCAATTGATCCACGTGAATGTGTGGACACCGCAGGAGCTGACTTCAGAAGAAAAATCTATCATGGAGAAGTTAAAGGATGCAAAAAATTTTCAGCCTCACCCTGAAAAAAATGAGAAAAGCTTTTTCAATAAAATGAAGGAGATGTTCGGCTCATAATGCTTACAGAGCCTATTCAGCAAGTTGAAGCAACCCGTTGATATTTCTTCCAAATCCATTGTAGTCAAGTCCATATCCAACTACAAAGCGTTCGGGTATTTCAAATCCTACATAATCAATACGAATTGGATATGTTGTGCATGCCTTCTTATGAAGCAAGGTGCATATTTTAACTGACGCAGGTTCATGTTTATTGAGTTCAGCAAGAAAATCATGCAGTGTTTTTCCTGTGTCGATGATATCTTCGATGATGATGACATCTTTATTGGACAAGTTGTTCTCAAGTCCGATCGCAGTAGTTACAGATCCGGTTGACGAAGTTCCATTGTAAGAAGAAAGTTTCACAAAACTTATTTCGGCAGGGATCGTGATCTGCTTGAACAGGTCCGCAGCAAAAACAAATGAGCCGTTTAGAATAGCGATGAATAAAGGTTGTCTATCAATATAATCTTTGTTTATTGATCCTGCGATCTCAGATACTCGCTCACTGATCTCTTGATGGGATATAAATGGGGCAAAATACTTGTCAAAGATCAGCTGCTTCATGATGTTATTTTGTGATCTTTAATTTCTGACCAATTTGCAGACGATCACTTTTCATTGAATTTGCTTTTTTTATAGCGGGTATGCTTACCTTATATTTCTGTGAGATGGATGTGAGTGAGTCGCCTTTCCTGACTGTGTGCACATGGTGACGTTTATGCTTTTTCAGATGCAGCTTGCTGAGCAAGGTTTTCTTAACCGGCTCTTCACTTTCAATAGAATTCTCAGATCCCGTATTGTTAACAGGGGTATATGCATTGCTGCTGCTGAATTGCGCAAGAAAGGCATTGAGATTTTCTTCTTCATCATCACTGGCAATATTGTTCAGCTCATTTAGAGAGTAGCGCTCGATGTATGTGATGAGTTTTTGTGCATAGGTCGGACTTGTTGCATACCCTGCTTTTTTCAGTCCCCATGCCCATGACCTGTGATCATTCATGTCGTAATTGAAGAGAAACGAATATCGAGGTTGTGATTTGAGGTAATCTGAATGGTCGAGATAAGATGCTTCTGCATTTTCATATTTCCTGAAACATTCACCGGCTTCATCATCGTCGTGGTACACTTTCTCTCCGGTCCAACTGCTCTTGCATTTAATCCCGAAATGATTGTTTGATCTGGATACAAGATCACTCTTGCCGGCTCCGGTTTCCAGAATACCTTGTGCAATTTTAATGGAAGCAGGAACTCCTGTTCTGTTCATCTCCTTGATGGCAAGCTGCGCATACGTTTTGATGTAGGTAATGATCGCATCAGACGATTCATCCTGGGCAAATGTTTTTTCCCCAAAGAATATGGACAGGCCAATCAATAAGGCCAGTATGAGTTTGTTTGATCTTTTCATCATTCCCTTCATTTTATTTTTTATACATCAAGGTTATCCCGTCTCTTATCGTGAGCATCACTTTTTCAACACGGTCATCTTCTTTGATGTATTCATTGAAATCAGTTATTGCTTTGGCATTTTTGCCTGTTATTTTTTCTTTCAGTACTTCACCATGAAACAACACATTGTCGATTATGAACCAAGTTCCGGAACGTACCTTGTCGATCAATTGCTGATAGTATGAAAGATAACCTGTTTTGTCTGCGTCTATGAATATCAGATCCCAATCTTCCTCTAGTGTTTCAATGATTGCTGATGCATCACCAACATGCACGATGATGTTGTTTCGATGCGAACTGCGGTCGATATACTGTTTTGATCGCTCAGCATCCTGCTCCCTTTTCTCAATCGTATGAAGCACGCCGCCTGTGTCGAGTCCTTTAGCCAGACAAAGCGCGCTGTATCCTACAAAGGTTCCGATCTCCAGTATTCTCTTCGGCTTGATCATTTTACTGATCATGGTGAGGAAAATACCTTGAAGCGGACCGCTGAGCATATGGGCCTCAGGATGCTCCTGAACAGTTAATGCATGGATCTCACCCAGCAGCTCATCGGTTTTCGAGCTGTGTTTGAGCGCATAGTCATTGGCTGATTGAAGGATAAATTCCATAAGCGTTATGCAAAATTAAGCCCTTCAGTCCGGAGAGGCAAACCGCTTTTGTTGTCAAAACGTAAAAATTCTCTTTATGATCCTCTTTTGGAAATCATGAAAAGCCCTATAAAGGTGATCAATCCATTGATCAGCAACATCTCAAATCCAATATGATAACCATTGAACCAAGTGGCAGCATTTTTCCCAAGCACATAACACAGCGCCGGTGCGAT
>JBKCFW010000137.1:0-12633 GCA_046303675.1 bacterium | reverse complement strand
ATATGCGTAAGACTCCGGTGATTTTGGAAAATCAAATCCATATTCAGCAGTTGCTGGAATATTACATGGGAAAAAATACACAGGAACGTCAGGATTTTATTGTGTCTAACTTGCGTGTCGAGCTGGATACCGTCAATGAATCAATATAACAAATACATGATACACGTAGTTTTTAATGAGTTGGATGCCGAGGTGATCGCAAAATCATTCGAGTTAGATGAAACAATGGCGGGTGAAATAATGATCATTCGTGATGATTATGCAGTGGGTCCTCTGGATAATATTCATACTCCCGAAGGTGCTTCTTTCAGAAAGGAATGGTGGAAGAGTCTATTGTCTGGCGGAGATCATCATGCTATTGTAGAGGAGGAGAAAGTAAATGATGAGCAGGTAGTTCTTTCCATTACGGAGACACTTACCAATAATGAGGAAGAAGTACTTTGGATATGGGCCGCCCAGAACAAGCACGATGTCTGTGGCTACTACTGGTTGGTAAGCCAGTTGTCTGCTTTCCAGGGACGAATTTGTATTCTCTATCTGAATAACCTTCCATTTATCAGTGAAAAAGGGACGATCTTCTATCCAGACTGGCTCAGCCAAATTCCATCAAAGGAATTTCTTAAGGCTAAAAAACTTGCCAGACCTGTCACCATCAGTGAATTTGAGGTAGATGGTGATGAATGGAACAAGATTTGCTCTGAAGGAAGTATGGTGAGGTTGCTTGACGGAGGAAAGAAAATCATTCACCGTTCAGTTGATTTTTATGACGCCGATTTGATCCGCTATATTACTGGTGATAAGCAGAAAGCTTCAAAAATCATTCATGCTTTTCTTTCAAAGAATAAAGAGACAACAGGGGATGCGTTTTTGTTGTGGCGACTTAAACATATTGCAACGTCGGGCAACTATGATGTACAAGGTGAATTGAAGGGGATTAAAGATTTTGAGATCAGCAAACGTGCTGCTGTAGAATCTGCTGAGTAAAAAAGTATACATGGCAAAATCAAAGTTTATCGTTGACGGGGATAATGAATCCGGAGTTTCTGGTCAATACAAGAATTGGTTCCTGGATTATGCTTCTTATGTGATCTTGGAGCGTGCCGTCCCAGAGGTGGCTGACGGCATGAAACCGGTTCAGCGCAGGATCCTTCATGCAATGAAGGAGATGGATGATGGGAGATTGAACAAGGCAGCGAATATCATTGGTCAGACGATGCAGTACCATCCCCATGGTGATGCAAGTATTCAGGATGCTCTGGTGAATCTGGGGCAGAAGGATCTGCTGGTTGAAACTCAGGGAAATTGGGGAGATGTTCGTACAGGCGATGATGCAGCCGCAGCAAGATACATTGAAGCCCGTCTGAGTAAATTTGCATTAGAGGTTGCATTCAATGCCAAGACCACACAATGGCAGTTGAGTTACGATGGAAGAAAGAAAGAGCCAATCAATCTACCAATGAAGTTTCCTTTGCTCCTTGCACAAGGTGCAGAAGGAATTGCAGTGGGTTTGTCCACAAAGATCTTACCTCACAATTTCAACGAACTGATCGATGCATCGATCAAGCACCTGAAAGGAAAGAAGTTTGAACTGTTTCCTGATTTCCAGACTGGCGGCATGATCGATGTCAGCAATTACAATGATGGAAAGAGAGGTGGAAGGATACGTTGTCGTGCACATATTCAAGAGGTGGATAAGAAAAGTTTAGCCATCAAAGATGTTCCTTACGGAATAACGACATCACAATTGATGGATTCTATAGTGAAGGCGAATGATCAGGGTAAGATTAAGATCAAGAAGGTGACTGACAATACAGCAGCCGATGTGGAAGTGCTTGTTGAACTTGCAGCTGGAATTTCTGCTGATATAACCATTGATGCACTGTATGCATTTACGGATTGTGAGGTGAGCATTGCTCCAAATGCCTGCGTGATCGTTGAACAAAAGCCTTTGTTTTTGGGTGTTTCTGAGCTTCTCAGGATATCGGTTGACAATACGAAAGATCTCTTGAAACAGGAATTGGAGATCAAGCTCGCAGAGCTGCTTGAGAAATGGCATTTCACTTCATTGGAGCGGATATTTTTTGAGGAGCAGATATACAAGGAGCTGGAGAAGAAACATCAGACATGGGATAAGGTTTTGGAATCCATTGAACGGGCATTTGATCCTTTTAAAAAGTTGTTTAAACGCGAGATCTCAAGGGAAGATGTTATCAAACTTACCGAGAAGCCTGTTCGTAGGATCTATAAGCTTGATATCGAAGAGCTCAATATGCAGATCAAGTCAATTGAAGCAGAGATCAAAGAGACAAAGAATCATCTGGTCAATCTCATTGATTATACAATTGCATATTACCAGGGTTTGCAGGAGAAATATGGAAAGGGTAGGGAGCGGAAGACAGAGATGAAGCCGTTTGATGTTATACAAGCTCGTCAGGTTGCCATTGCCAATGTGAGATTATACATGAACAGAACAGAAGGGTTCATTGGTACGAGCTTGAAGAAAGATGAATTTGTTGCTGAGTGCTCCGATCTTGATGACATCATTGTCTTCACTAAAAGAGGTATCATGAAGGTGGTCAAGGTGGATGACAAGGTATATGTTGGAAAGGATATTCTCCATGCCGCCATTTTCCAGAAGAGTGATGATCGGTTGACATATAACATGATCTATACCGATGGCGATACTGGTATCTCATATGCAAAACGGTTTAATGTAACTGGAATAACCCGCGACAAGGAGTATGACTTAACAAAAGGTTCAGAAAAATCAAGGGTAAATTATTTTAGTGTGAATCCAAATGGTGAAGCTGAATCAGTGACAATAGTGTTGAGTCCTAACTGTAGTGCGAGAAACAAACAGTTGGAGTTTTTCTTTGAGACACTTGATATCAAAGGTCGAAGTTCGGTAGGTAATCAGGTTACAAAATATCCTATCAAGAATGTAAAGCTCAAGGAAACCGGTAAGTCAACCTTGGGTGGAAGAGAGTTATGGTTTGATGATCAGTTTGGACGCTTGAATACCGATGGTAAAGGTCTGTACCTTGGAAGTTTTCAACCAGAAGATCAATTGCTGGTGATCTATAAGCAAGGATATTATGAGATCACCAATACTGAAATAACACAACGTTTTGAGGCAGAAAAACTTCTGAAGATCGAAAAATTTGATGCTAAAAAAATTGTCACTGCCATTTATCTTGATAGTGAAAAACTACAGTTCAATGTGAAGCGATTCAAAATTGAAACCACTACGCTCAACAACAAGTTTTACTTCATCAAGGAGGCAGAAGGTAATTATGTTGAAGTAATTTCCACTGCTCAAAGCCCTGTTGCCATCATTCGTTCAGGCAGAGGTGCTCAAGCCAGAGAATCAAAAGTTAAGGTTGGCGACTTTGTAGAAGTCATGGGATGGAAAGCTGTGGGCAATAAACTCACCGATTTTACCAAAAGTACTGAGATCAAGTGGCAAGATGATGATGACGTAAAAAAGCAGGCTGAACTTTTTTAGCCAATTTCTGAAATTTCCTCATGCCGACTGATTGCTCAGTATGCCCTATATTTGTGGGGTGTTCTTTTAGAAAGTGAAGTTGATCGGTGCGGATGGATATTTTTTAACACAATTGGTTCAAATGCCTCTTAATCAAGAAGACGAATTCAGTGCCCAGCTTTCAGGATCATTGCCTGAACAAGAAAACACTTCCAACAGTTGGTTCAAAAGAAGAAAAAGGGGGATTGTTACAACAACCTCTGAGAAAAAGGAAGCTCCTGATGGTTTGTGGACCAAGTGTCCGGAATGTAAGTACACTTGTACAACGCTTGAGCTGAAGGAAAATCTCTCCGTTTGTCCGAAATGCAACCACCATCACCGTATTGGGAGTGATGAATATTTTGAAATTCTTTTTGATGATCACCAGTACACTGAACTGTTCTCGGAAGTGAGATCAGTTGATTTTCTTGGGTTTAATGATCTAAAGCCTTACAAAAAGCGACTTGAAGAGGCTTACACCAAAACAGGTCTTAATGATTCAATCAGTTCAGCTGTTGGAAAAGTGGGTGGACAGGATCTGTTGGTTTGTTGTATGGACTTCAATTTTATCGGTGGATCGCTCGGTAGTGTAATGGGGGAAAAGATTGCAAGGTCTGCAGATTACTGTCTCGAACACAGGATTCCGTTGATGATCATCAGCAAAAGTGGAGGCGCTCGGATGATGGAGAGTGCTTTTTCGTTAATGCAATTACCCAAGACCCTGGGGAAAATCGGTAAACTCGCTGTTGCTGGCATACCTTATATATCTCTCTGTACTGATCCAACCTACGGGGGTACCACTGCCTCATTTGCTATGGTTGGAGATATCAACATTGGTGAGCCCAGGGCGATGATCGGTTTTGCTGGACCGCGTGTCATAAAGGAAACGATCAAAAAAGACCTTCCTGAAGGTTTTCAAACTTCCGAATTTGTCCTGGAGCACGGCTTTCTTGATATGATTGTAAGCCGAAAAGACTTAAAAGACCGAATTTCAGCTTTACTTGTCCTTTTTGCCGGCTAATTCTTTTAAAAGGGTTCATACCCTTTACACACATGGAAATAAGGAACAGAAATGCAACATTCGAGTATTTCATCGAGGATAAGTTCGATGCTGGTATGGTGTTGACTGGTACTGAAGTGAAAGCATTACGTGATGGCAGGGCTAGTTTCAATGATAGCTACTGTTTGATCGATAATAATGAATTATACCTCAAGGGGCTGCACATCTCTCCTTATGAGTTTGGAAGTTATGCCAATCACCCTCCCATTAGAGATCGAAAATTGCTTCTAAAGCGTAAAGAGATCAATAAGATCATACAAAAGCTTAAAGAAAAGGGATATACGATCGTTCCGCTTAAAATATATTTTAATGAAGGTGGATATGCAAAAATTCAAATCGGTCTAGGAAAGGGGAAAAAGCTTTACGATAAGCGGGAAACGATCAAACAGCGGGAGTCTGACCGCGAGATCAAGCGTTACCTTAAATAGATCAGCATCTGTTACTTTCCCAAGTTTTAGCTCTTTTTTGGAATTCTTGCTATTTTTTCTGAAATTTGAATAATGAAATTGAATCAAGCAAATTACGGTTGGCATATCATACCTTCTCAGGGGTAGTGCCTATGTTATTTGTTCACATATGTAAAGCCCCGATTTATCGGGGCTTTTATTTTAAATAAATTCCGTCATGGATAATGTAAGCAAGATCAATGTCAGTACTTCAGTCAAAAAAATGGCTGCAGACTTATACACCCCAGTTGGGATCTATCTGAGATTGAGGGATCGTTTCAGGGATACTATTTTACTTGAGAGCACTGATCATCATACATCTGAGAACAGTTTTTCATTCATTGCCATCAATGCGATTGGTGGTATCGAAATTTCCACGGATGATAAAGTGGAGTACAAATATCCAGGGATGTTACCCACACAAGTCAGTCTCGGAGAGCATGACTCAGTTCCTGAACTTATTTGGAACTATATGCAAGGATACAATGTGGAACAGGGAGATAAGGAATTAAAATATGCACAAGGTTTGTTTGGCTATACCGCTTACGATGCAATTCCGTTATTTGAGACGATCAAATTCAATGATAAGCCATACCGCGTTAAGCAGCCTGGTGAATCAAATACCCTTCAAATTGATCAGGCTATTCCCTTGATGCGTTACCGATTTTATCAGTACGTGATTGCAATAGATCATTTCAGAGATGAATTGTATTTGTTCGAAAATCACATACATGGTATTTCAGGAGATAAGCAACTTGTTGAAGATATCATTTTAAGCAGGGATCTTCCACAGTTTCCTTTTGAAACAATCGGAGAGGAAACCTCTAATCTTACTGATGAGGAGTATCTGGATATTGTCAGAAAAGGAATTTCCCATTGTTACAGGGGTGATGTTTTTCAGATCGTTCTTAGCAGGAGATTTGAACAAACCTTCCGGGGAGATGAATTCAATGTATACCGTGCACTTCGCATGATCAATCCATCACCTTATCTTTTCTTCTTTGATTATGGAGATTATAAACTAATGGGATCATCTCCTGAAAGTCAGTTGATTATTGCAGATGGGAAGGCTATTGTTCATCCTATCGCAGGCACGTTCAAGCGAACAGGCGATGATACCGTAGATAGAAAGGAAGCGGAACGTTTACTGGAGGATCCTAAAGAAAATGCTGAACATGTGATGTTGGTTGATCTGGCAAGAAACGATCTTAGTCGTGTCTGCGAAAAAGTAGATGTCGCTCACTATCGTCAGGTCAAATATTACTCCCATGTAATTCATCTGGTGAGTGAAGTGATAGCCAACGTTAAGAAGGGATCAAATCCAGTGATGCTCATGGCCAAAACATTTCCTGCTGGCACATTGAGTGGAGCACCAAAATTTCGTGCAATGGAACTGATCGATAAATATGAGAAGACATCCAGGTCATTTTATGGCGGCGCAATTGGGTTCATGGGGTTTGATGGCTCCTCCAATCAGGCTATTTTGATCAGGAGTTTCCTCAGTAAAAATAACACCCTTTTTTATCAGGCTGGTGCGGGTGTAGTTGCTTCCAGTATTCCTGAGAGTGAGCTGCAAGAGGTCAATAATAAACTTGGTGCATTGAAGAAGGCAGTGGTCTATGCAAGTCAAATAAATTCAGGAAGATCAAACTAAACAATATACGATGTCCACAAAGAAATTGCTGGTACTTGATAATTACGACTCTTTCACCTACAACCTGGTGCATTTGGCACATGAAATCATTGGTCATGATGTTGATGTGTTTCGTAATGATGAAATTTCTCTTGATGACGTAGGCAATTATGAAAAGATTCTTCTCTCTCCTGGTCCTGGTATTCCCGAAGAGGCTGGAATTCTACTTCCTGTAATTCGTAGGTATGCCACTACGAGATCAATATTTGGTGTGTGTCTAGGTCATCAGGCTATAGGAGAGTCCTTTGGAGGAGAATTGTCAAATCTCTCCTCTGTTTACCATGGTGTTTCTACACCCATCACGCTTCAATCGGATCTCAAGGTATCATCATTCAATAACGATTGGTTTCTTAATTTACCGAGTACGCTTGAAGTTGGACGATACCATAGCTGGGTGGTAAAAGACGAAGGTTTCCCTTCTGATCTTGAGGTCACGTCCAGAGATGACAAAGGAATGATCATGTCACTCAGACACAGAACTTTTGATGTTCAGGGTGTACAGTTTCATCCGGAGAGCGTGCTGACTCCAGATGGGAAACGCATGTTAGAGAACTGGTTAAAAGCAAAAGCACGTAATTAATATCAACGAGATGAAGCAACTACTTGGTTATTTGTTTGAACATAAAACGCTGTCACGTGAGTATGCAAAACAGATCATGCTTGATCTTGGCAGCGGGAAATACAATGAACATCAATTGAGTGCATTGATGACAGTATTTCTCATGCGCAGCATTACAATCCCTGAACTTCAGGGCTTTCGTGATGCACTGTTGGAACTTGCAGTGCCTGTTGATTTTGAAGAACGAAAGGTCATGGATATCGTAGGTACTGGCGGTGATGGAAAAAACACGTTCAATATCTCAACACTTTCGTGTTTTATTGTTGCAGGAGCCGGACAACAAGTTGCTAAACACGGGAGCTATGGCGCCAGTTCAGTAAGTGGGGCTTCCAATCTAATGGATTCTCTGGGTTATAAGTTCAAGAACGATGAATCCTTGCTCAGAGAAGAAGTAGATCAGACCAACATGTGCTTTCTGCATGCTCCAATTTTTCATCCGGCACTCAAAGCAGTTGCTCATATCAGAAAAAATCTTGGTGTAAGAACATTTTTCAATATGCTTGGTCCGATTGTAAATCCTTCCCGACCAAGTTATCAATTGATCGGGGTATATAACCCTGAAATCGCCAGGATGTATAACTATTTTTTGCAGGCTGAAGACAGGCGCTATGCTATAGTACACTCTCTGGATGGTTATGATGAGATATCGCTTACTGCCGAGGTCAAATCATTTTCACCTTTAGGTGAAAGGGTGTATACTCCGGAAGAACTTGGCGGAATAAGGGTTGATGGTAAGGAAATTTATGGTGGAGATTCTGTTCAAGAGGCATCTTCGATCTTCATGAAGATCTTGAAGGGAGAGGGAACTCGATCGCAAAATGCAGTAGTGATCGCAAATGCGGCCACGGCACTTTCATTGAATGAAAAATACAGTGATTTCCAGACAGCTCGCGAAGCTGCTAGGGAAAGTCTCGAATCCGGCAAAGCATACGAGGTACTTAAAAAGTTATTGACATTACAATCCTGATTGAAATGAACATATTGGATACAATAATTGAGAAGAAACGAGTGGAGGTTTCAGGGCGAAAGCAACACAAAGGATTGAATGAACTGCAACAGTCGATTCATTATTCCCGAACCCCAATTTCTTTGACAAGTACCCTGAAGCAAAACTCTTCTAGTGGGATTATAGCAGAATTCAAAAGGCGATCACCTTCAAAGGGCATCATCAATGCCCAGGCTGATGTTATTCAGGTTGCTACTGCCTATCAGGATGCTGGTGCAGCAGCAATTTCAGTGCTTACGGATGAATCATTCTTTGGCGGCTCAGATAACGATCTGCTTAGAGTAAGACCGCACCTTCATATACCGATCCTCAGAAAAGAATTCATCATCGATCAATATCAAGTTCATGAAGCCAAAGCGATCGGTGCTGATCTGATTTTATTGATCGCTGCCTGCCTTGATCCTGAAGAAGTCAGGGAGTTATCAACATTGGCAAAATCAATCGGACTAGAAGTTTTACTTGAGTTGCACGACGAAGATGAAATTGGACATATCTGCGATACAGTCGATCTTGTTGGCATTAATAACCGAAGCCTCAAGACCTTCGATGTAAATATTGAAAGAAGCTTGATGATGTCCAGACAAATTCCTCAGGATAAACTCAGGGTTGCTGAAAGTGGTATTGATGATCCGGCGCAGGTAAGGCTATTTAGTGAAAATGGATACAACGCTTTTTTGATCGGTGAGAATTTTATGAAAACAAGTGATCCCGGTTTGGCACTGCGTAAGTTCATTGAAAACATATAATCATGAGAATAAAAGTATGTGGAATGACAAACATTGTTCAGCTCAAAGAGCTGGAAGAGATGGGTGTGGATTTTGCAGGCTTTATTTTTTATGCTCGTTCTCCAAGATTTGCTACACGTGGCGGCCTTACACCTCAATTGTTAAAACAAGAAAAGCTAAGAATCAACAGAGTAGGGGTTTTTGTCAACGAGTCCGAAGAAATGATCCTAAGGACTGTAGAAACTTGGAAATTAGATGTTGTTCAGCTTCACGGGGATGAATCTCCTATTTTTTGCGAAAAGATTAGTAACCATATCAATACCATAAAGGCTTTTCGGGTAAGTGCTGATGATAATATTGCGTATAAAGTTTCTCCATATGTTGAGGCTACAGATCTTTTTTTATTTGACACAATGGGGAAACAATACGGTGGAACTGGGGAGCAGTTCAATTGGGATTTATTAAAGAATTCTTCATTATCAAAGCCCTACTTATTAAGTGGCGGAATTGGCCATGATGATGTCGATAAAATCAATGATTTTTGCAAAGCAGAGCCTAAATTATTTGCCTTGGATATCAATAGTAAATTTGAAACCGCGCCCGGAGTGAAAGACATGACTTTATTAAAAAGATTTGTAACAACCATTAAAAAAAACGGTTAAGATGACAAAAGTATATTCTAAGCCAGATGAGAACGGATATTACGGTGAGTTTGGAGGTGCCTTCATTCCCGAGATGTTGTATCAGAATGTGATGGAGCTGAAATCCGCTTATTTGGAGATCATTAATGATCCTGAATTTCAAAAGGAGTTTCATGCCCTTCTGAAGGATTATGTTGGCCGACCCACGCCATTGTTTTTGGCTGAGCGACTCAGTGCTCAATTCAATTCGACCATTTATTTAAAACGTGAAGATCTTTGTCATACCGGTGCTCATAAAATAAACAATACCATAGGCCAGATTCTTCTTGCCAGACGACTGGGGAAAACCAGGATCATAGCTGAAACAGGTGCTGGTCAGCATGGTGTTGCCACTGCTACAGTATGTGCTTTAAAAGGGATGGAGTGCATTGTCTACATGGGGGAGAAAGATATTCAACGTCAAGCACCCAATGTTGCCAGGATGAAGATGTTAGGGGCAAAAGTTGTACCTGCAACAAGTGGCAGCAAGACGCTCAAAGATGCTACCAATGAAGCGATAAGAGACTGGATCAATAATCCTGTGGACACACATTATATCATAGGATCAGTGGTTGGTCCGCATCCTTATCCCGATATGGTCTCTATCTTTCAGTCAGTGATCAGTGCTGAGATGAGAGCACAATTATTGGAAAAAACCGGTAAGGAACTTCCAACAAGGGTAATCGCCTGTGTTGGTGGGGGCAGTAACGCTGCTGGTGCGTTTTATCATTTTCTGGATGAGCCCTCAGTTGAGATCGTTGCTGTTGAAGCCGCAGGTCATGGTGTTCACAGTGGAATGAGTGCGGCTACAACACAATTGGGTGTTCCTGGCATTTTGCATGGAAGTAAAAGTATTGTGATGCAAACTGCAGATGGACAAGTTGTTGAGCCGCACAGTATATCAGCCGGACTTGATTATCCGGGTATTGGCCCCATGCATGCTCATTTATTTTCAAGCAAACGTGGAAAATTCCTGAGTGCAACAGATGAAGAAGCCTTGAACTGGGCTTTTGAATTGTCCCGCATCGAAGGCATCATACCTGCTTTGGAGACTGCACATGCATTCGCAGTTTTAAAAGATCTCGGATTACAAACGAATGATGTCAATGTGATCTGTTTGAGTGGAAGAGGAGATAAAGACCTTATCACCTATATGAATGCAATGAATGAACAATAAATTGAGTGATTAAATGAGCAGGTTTAAAGATTTATTTTCCAGGAAGTCGGATCGTGTATTGAATGTATACGTCACAGCCGGTTATCCTAAGATTGACAGCACCCTCGAAATAATGGAAGTACTTCAACATCATGGTGTTGATGTGATTGAATTGGGTATGCCATACAGCGACCCATTGGCAGATGGTCCGGTCATTCAAGATAGCAGCACAGTTGCATTGAACAACGGAATGACCATTGAAAAACTGTTCAAGCAACTAAAAGGTTTAAGAGATAAGATACATCTGCCTGTTGTATTGATGGGGTATATGAATCCTGTTATCCAGTATGGATTTGAGAAGTTCTGTGCAGAGGCGGAGGCTGTTGGTATTGATGGTCTGATACTCCCTGACCTCCCAGTATTGGAATACGAACGTTGTTATGGTGAGATATTAAAAAAGCATAACCTGGATTTTATATTCCTGGTGACACCAGAAACAAATGAGGAACGCGTCAGAAAGCTAGATGCATTGAGTTCAGGATTTTTATATGCGGTTTCATCTTCATCTACCACTGGTAAGGAGCAGGATTTTTCTGCTGTTAATTCGTATTTGGACAAACTAAGATCATACCGATTAAAAAATCCAGTATTGGTTGGGTTTGGTATTAAAGACAAGTTCACTTTTGATGCAGTGCAGGGTCATGCCAATGGTGCAATTATTGGATCGGCCTTCATAAAGGCTTTGGGTCAGGAAGGTGAACCTAAAGCTATTGCTTCGAAGTTCATCAACTCGGTACTCAATTGATCAATACATGAAAGTGGTTATTATAAAATACAATGCAGGAAATGTGAGGTCAGTGCAATTTGCATTGGAGAGGTTAGGAGTAAACGCCCAATTGAGCGATAATGCTGAAACTATATTGTCTGCCGATAAAGTGATATTCCCTGGTGTCGGTGAAGCAAGTTCAGCGATGGCGTACCTCAAGGAAAGGAATTTGGATAGGATCATCACTGATGTAAAGCAACCTTTTCTTGGCATTTGCCTTGGTATGCAGCTGATGTGCTCTTATTCTGAAGAAAATAATACGCCTTGTCTGGGTATATTCAAGGAAGAGGTCAAGCGCTTTATCCCGACTGAACGTTCAGAGAAAGTGCCTCAAATTGGTTGGAATAGTATTCAAGATCTTACCACAAAACTATTTGATCAGGTTGCAGAAAATAGCTTTTGTTATTTTGTACACAGTTACTATGCCAGTTATGGTGAACACACCATTGCTACTGCTGATTATTGCGGTAGATACAGTGCTGCTTTACACAGAAATAATTTTTATGGAGTTCAGTTTCATCCAGAGAAAAGTGCTGATGTCGGAGAAACAATTTTAAAAAATTTCTTAAATCTATAACCTCAATGCAAATCATACCTGCGATCGATATCATTGATGGGAAATGTGTCCGGTTAACTGAAGGAGATTATTCCCAAAAAACTGAATATGCATACTCGCCTTTAGACTTGGCGAAGATGTATCAGGATAATGGTATTGAACGCTTGCATTTGGTAGATCTGGATGGTGCAAAAGCTGGACGGGTCACCAATTGGAAAGTAGCAGCCTCCATCGCGGAACAAACAAATCTGATCATTGATTTTGGAGGAGGTGTAAAAACAATTGAAGAGGCACGAAGAATTCTTGATCTAAATATTGCTTTCGTTACTGTAGGTAGTATAGC